>CANJYI010000257.1 GCA_947478975.1 Chthoniobacteraceae bacterium | reverse complement strand
CGCGGAGGCGGCCGCATACTGGCTGTGCGTCGCGCAGACGCAATGTGGTACGCCGGCCTCAGTGCGCACGGCCGCAAGCGCCTATCTGGCGGGCTATCCAAACGGAGAGAACCGCCCCGCGGTGCTGCTCCGGCGCGCACAGGCGATGTCTGCGCTGCGCGAGAGGGCCCCGGCTGTGGCTGACCTAGAAAAGCTTCTTTCCGAAGCCCCCGTGCATTCGTGCAGCGGAGAGGCGGCGCTCCTGCTCGGGGACTGCCTGCTTGCCCAAGGCAATGTGGAGGGCGCGCTTGCCGCCTGGGACCGTGTCCCACCAAACCAGCGCGAGGCGCGGGAGGAGGCCCTTTTCAAATGTGCAAAGACCCTCCATCGGGACGGGAGGACGAGGGAGGTGCGAGAACTCCTGCTGGCGTTTGACTCCGCCCACACCGACAGCGCCCGCCTCGCAGAGGCCGCCCACTGGTTGAGGAAGGCGTGCGCCCAAGAGGGACACCCGGAAGAGGCAACCGCGTGGATCCTCGAACACGTCGCGCTGTATGGAAACAACCCAGCCGCCACTGGGATCGAACCGCTGCTACGCGCTGGCGCCCTTCAAGCCGGTTCGGAGGATGGCAGGGAGTCGTGGTGCGCTCAACTGCAGCAACTGGCGGGTGCAGCGGAAGAGGGTGATCAGGAGACCCTTTTATCCCGCCTCAAATGGGCCCTCGCAAAGGAATGGTCGAAGCGAGACAGAGACGCGGCGCGCGGGCATCTCATCGAGGCAGCAACCCTCACCCAGGCGCGACTCACCAGCTCGGAGGTGCTCGCCGACGGGGCTGGGGCGATGGAGGAGGAAGGCATGACCACCGAGGCCCTGCGGCTTTGGCGCGAACTTCTCAGGTGGCACCCCCGAGCGCCGCAAAGGGACAGGGCGCTGTACAGCCTCGCCCGTCTCGACTTTGACGGGCAGCGTTATGAGTCAGCCTGGGAATCGGTGCGGCGCTTCGAGAAGGGGCCAAGCGGCTCGCCGCTCCTGCCGCGCCTTCTCCTGGTGAAGGCAAAGCTCCTCCAACACGAGAGCAAGCCTGGGGACGCGCTGGGATGTCTTGAGCAGATTGTGCGCGCGAAGGGTGCAGGCGCGGCGGCCAAATGCGAGGCTCTCTTCTCAATGGGTGAGCTCCACCGGGCCAGCGGGGCGCAGCAACTGGCGCTTCCCTACCTGCAACGGGTATACGTTTCCTACGGAGGATTCCAGCCCTGGGCGGCAAAGGCGTATCTCGCGAGTGCGGAGGCATTCACCGCGCTCGGGAAGCCAGACGCTGCGCGCAAAACCTACCTTGAACTGCTTGCCTCCACACTCGTGCCCGAGGCGCCGGAACGCGCGGTCGCTGCCTCCAAGCTGGAGTCACTGGGAGGCAGGCCATGACCGCCCCACTCCCACGCGGACTTGCCGCTTGGCTGATCCTGCTTCCGACGCTGCTCTTTGGAGACACGGTCACCCTGTCGGGAGGCGAGCGTAAGACAGGACGCATCCTGGGCGTTGAGCAGGAAGTTCTTCTCCTTTCTTCCCAACCGGTTCCCGGCCTCCCAGCCGTAGAGCTGCGCCTCTCAAAATCCCGCATCACCGCCATTGAGTTCGAAGGCGATCCCAAGCGCGACGAGTTTGTCAGGAACGCAGGCCCGGCCCAACTGCCGGAAGTAAAATCACTTTGGGAGCGCTTCGCGCCGCTCCTCCCGATCCCAGGCTCACCCAGCGCCCGAATCGGGCTCCGCTACGGGCTGCTTCTCCTGGATGCAAAGGGCGACGGCGTACGGGAGGCCTCACTCGCCCTCTTCGAAAAAATCGCCACCGCGGCGCCGACTCCTCCAGAACGCGAAGCCGCCGCACAGGGAGTCCTGCGTTCACTGCTCGCCGACCGCCAGTGGGCGCGCGCGGAAACCGAAGCTAGCGCCATCTGCCAGAAAGAATGCGGCACTCCGCTGCTGGCGGAGGCGCGGCTTACCATTGGCATGGTGCAAGCAGCCAAACTCGTCCAATTTACAGAGCTGAATCCCCGCTGGCGCGAGGATGACTTTGCGCGCCCGGAGCGGGACCGGATGCACGAGGCGGCCCTTGACGGGCTGCTGGGGGCGGCGCTTCTGCCGGGAGTTCCGGGCGACCTTGCGGCCCGGGGACTGCGCTGGGCGCTCGACGTTTACGCACTGGCTGGGGATCAGGTACGGGCAAGGGAGGTGGCCGGAGATCTGGCCTCGTTTTACGCCGATACAGTCGAGGCAAAAGCCGCCGTTGAATGGCTCAATGCAAATCCGGAGCGAGCTGGGTCCAACTCCAAATGAAACCGCACTGATGAGGACTATCTTTTCACTTCCCCACGCCGTCGCCGCCGGCCTCTTTTTCTGTCTAAGCGGGCCGCTTCACGCAGCGGTTGAGGACTCCACCAAAAGCCTGCTGGACCTCTACAGGGAGGGTGGCCCCGTGATGCACCTGGTCGCATTTTGCTCCATCGCGGCGGTGGCGCTGGCCGTGTACTGCGGCGTCTCGTTTCGAAAAGGAAGGCTCCTTCCAGCGGCCGTGGTGTCCAGCCTCAACGAGCTGCTTTCCAGCCGTAACCTGCAGCAGGCCTATGCGTTCTGCAAACAGCACCCATCGCCCCTCACGCACTCGCTCGCCTCCGCCCTGATCAAGGCCAACTTCGCGCGAGACATGTACAACAAGGCGGCCATGGAAAACTCGCTGGCAGACGATTGTTTCCGGGAAGAGACAAAGATGATGGTGAGCGTCAATTATCTCAACACGCTGGCGGTGCTGGCTCCCATGATCGGGCTGCTGGGCACTGTATTTGGGATGATCCGCAGCTTCAGCTCCCTTGCCGCTGGCCATGCGGAGGCCTCGGAGCTGGCCAAAGGAATTGGCGAGGCGCTGGTCGCCACGGCAGGCGGGCTCCTGCTGGCGATCCCGGCGATGTTCCTCTACTTTTACTATCGGGGAATGGTGTCCGCCAACATGGCGGAGGTTCACGCCGCGCTCTCCCACATGCTTGACCGCTTCACAGGCGAAGCGCACGGCACTCCCCCGCCCACTCCAGGCGCACTCCCTGCCCAACTGGAGCACTGACACATGGCCGCCCTACGCAGGCTCCGCCGCATCCAACACGATGAAATCGGCCTTCAGATCGCTCCAATGATCGATGTGACCCTGCTGCTGCTTTTCTTTTTCATGCTTTCCGGGAAGCTCACCGGCGGCGCTAAGCTACGCACCATAGACCTTCCAAAAATCAGCGTTGAGCTGGATGCAAAAGGTCCCGCTGAGCGCGAAGTGCTGAATCTCGACGCAGGCGGCGCACTGTTTGTAGGGGAGCGCCCGGTGGACTTGGCGGAACTGGCTGCGCATCTGCGGGCGCGCCTCCAGCAGCGCCCCGCTCTCAAGCTCCACCTGCGCGCCGATGCAACGACGCCCGCCTCCAAAATCAAGGAGCTCCTCCGCATCGCCGCCGAGGCGGGAGCACTGGACATTGTCTACGGTATCCGCCACTGAGCCATGCGCCGCGTCGATCACCCGCAGATAGAGTTGCAGATCGCCCCGCTCATTGACGTCTGCTTTCTGCTGCTTTTTTTCTACATCCTCACCTCCAAACCGGAACAGCCCGAAGGCACGCTTCCCTCCTCACTCCCAGGCACGGCAGCGCTTGAAGAGCCGATTGAGATTCCCGACGAACAGCGACTTACGGTCCTCGCCAGCGGTCAGATCCTGGTCAATGAGCAGCAGTTCGATTCGGCCTCAAGCCGCGACCTGCCACAGCTCAGGAACTTTCTTTCCCGGCTCAGGGAGGCCGCTCAAGCACACAAGGGCCGGCCGCTCGTGACCATCGAGGCGGCTGACTCTCTGCCGCACCAAAGGCTGCTCGAGGTCTTGAACGCCTGCACGCAGGCGGGCATCGGGTCGGTGTCGTTTTCCACAAACCCGGAGGAGGCGCCTTGAGAGACGCCGCACAAACCGCAGAGGCAGGCGGCCCAAAAGCCGGCCGCCACCGACTCCTCCTGGGCGTCGTTGCGGCAAGCGTTGGCGTCCACGCGGCGGCGGCTGTGTTTGCGGGGGTCTGGGTGGTGGTCCGGCACCTCGCAAAGCAGGAGGCTCCCGTCACAGCCGTTGTACTGCCAGCGGTAAAAATCCCCCCACCGGAACCGGAGCGCTCTCTCAATGCGGCGGCCGCCGCAGGAGGCGCCCCGAAGGCCGCCTTTGCGGACAAAATCCAAGCCCTGCGCCCGGGGAAGATCAACCTGCCGAACCTCCCAAAGATTCCGCTGCCGGGAATCACCTCGAGTCTGGATGCGCTCCCCCCGAGCACGCTGCTCGCCGGCGTGGATCTCGGGGGTCCAGGAACACCCGGAGGCGGACTTGGGGCGGGAGCAGGCACGGGCGTGAGTTTTCTGGGCGTACAAACCCAATCCAAACGGATTGTGCTCATGTACGACGTTTCCACAACGGTCTCGAAGGCCGCCGCGCGCGCGGGAGTACCGATGGAGCGCATCCGCGAGGAGACGGCCACGCTGATCACGAACCTGGGCGTAAACACCCGCTTTACCTTGGTCGAGTTCGCACGGAACTACGCGTTCTTCTCGCCAGAACTGGTTCCCGCCACAAAGACCAACCGGGAAGCGGCCCACCGTTGGCTCCACACGTACTTCGCGGTGAACGGTTCCTTTCCGCAAAGCACGCCAGGCACCGTCAACGGAAGCCCCGGCTTTCTGGTCGCGCTGGAAGCGGT
>CANJYI010000256.1 GCA_947478975.1 Chthoniobacteraceae bacterium | reverse complement strand
TGTCGCCGATGACTGGCTCGCGGCGCTTCGGGTCGGCTTTTGGATCGCAGGCGAATTGGAAATCCACGGTGTCGCCGGTGGCGAAGAGCTTGGTCCAGTCGCGGCCGTTATTCACCCAGGGCGAGGCGTCCTGCACTTTCCAAATCAGATGCAGGTGCGCGGCATCGGCGCTGAGATCGACCTGCGCTTTGAACTTGCCGCTTTTGTCCCAAGTGATGGTGCCGGGGATGTTGACCTCACGGGAGGGCTGTTTCGCTGCGGCGGCTCGCAGGCTTTGCCGCTCGGCGGAGGCAATCTGGGCGGAGGTGACTTCCAGTTTGCCGCTCTGGCGTTTCAACGTGCGGAGCCCCTCGAGTTCATAGATGCGATACGGCCCGTGGCCGATCTGCACGAGGTAACGGCCCGTTTTCGCATCGCGACCGAAGCTCCCGCCAAAGATCTCGCCGCCAAGGCGATACTCATTTTTTAAATAGCTCACGCGCACATCGACGAAGGCTTCATCGAGATAGAAGCCATCCGTGCTCATTAGGAAGCAGCGGCCGTGATTACCGTTCAGGAAGACTACGTCGGATGTGTCGTCGAGCGGGGCGATGCCGAGGAAGGCCATCGTGCCCTGCATCACGCCGGGTTCGGGCAGTGGGGCATCGTGCGAGCCATGCACGTCGCTCCATTGGTTCGGGAAGCGCCAGAGATGGCGGCCATCGGCGGCGTAGGCGTTCATCTCGGGATCGGAGTTGAAAAGGAAACGTCCGGCGCGATCCCGCACCGTCGCGACTCCACTGCGCTTGCTGCCCGGCGTTAGATTCACCGGCGTGGCGGTGGCGATGGCTTCATCGAGCGTCGGATAATCGGGGACGCCATTGGCCAGCATTCCCTTCGGCTTGATGGCGACGACTTTGACCTGCGTCTTGTCGGCCACGGGCATGTAGAAGGTGAGCGAGCTCTGCAAATGACCCCAGGCACCGTCCCCGTAGCCGATCCGGTCGCCGCAAAAGTCAAACTCCGCCTGCTGCGCCTCGCCATCACCATTGCGATCCACCCACAGCACGCCCATGCCGCGCTGCGACCACGGCTTACCATCGCCTTTTTGGCCGGGCTTTTCGCCAGCGCGTTTTTCCGGCCACTTCACGTAAAAAGCGTCGATATAAGCCTGTGGGGGCTGCCAGTTGAAGGCATATGCAAAGTGATGCGTACCTGCCGTGGCTGCGATGTCTTTCACGGTGCCATCGGGCAACACTTCGCTGATGAGCGCGATCTTCCCGCGTGTGGCGACAAAGGTGCGCCCGCCCTCGCGGAACCACGCATAGCTCTGCGGCTCGTAGTGGCCAAGATGGCCTTCATCCCGGCTGATCACATGCGTGGGCCGCGCGGTTTTCTTCTCGATGTCCACGTCCCAGAAACATCCCAGCCCGATCCAGCGGCGCGGGTTCTTCGGATCAAAACCGCTGCCATCGCCGCCGTAGTGCGGCATGCCGAACTTCTCAATCACGACCTCCTTCTTGCCGAGATCCCAGGCAAACACGCGCTTCGGATTCCAGCGATTTTCCGTGACCCACAGCTTGCCATCCGGCCCGAAGACAAGTCCGGTGGGATTCACCATTCGCTGCGGATCATACGCGCCACGATACGGGCCGCCCGCTTTGCCGATCACAGCCAGTGCTTTGCCATCGGCTGAAAAACGACGCACCTGATGCGTCGCTGCATCGCTGATGAGGATGTCGCCATTTGGGGCCACGGTCAGGCCGCTGATGTGTCCGTGCTTGATGAGCAGCTTTTGGTCGCTCACCCGCACCACGCCGGTATCTGTGGCGGCAAACAGCTCTTTCCCGGCGCTCAGATGCCGTACGCCTGCGAGCGGGATTTTCTCAATCTCCTGACCGGAGGCCGCATCGAGCACGAACACGCACTTCTTATCCCGCGAGCCGACATGGAGACGCCCGTCCATCACGGCGATGCCGCCAAGGTTGAACTGTTTCAAATCAGACTGCGCGTTCACCTCCATTGTGTCCACCGGCAGGCCGCGCACCTTCCCGGGCCATTCGACGAGCTTCCCGGTGCTGATTTCATAACGGCAAACCGTGACCGTCCACTTCGCTTTCCACTCCGGCTTGGTGATGTCCGGCCGACCGCCCCACGCGAAACCATCCTGAGCGCAGTAAAGATATTGCGAGTCTGCAGCGATGGCGTCGCGCTGGATGCCAAAGCCGTGCTGATGCTCGTAGCCTTGCACTAACTTACCGTCGTTGTTCAACGCCAGCAGCGCCCAACCGCCCTCCGTGACCGGCGCGGCAAAAAACACGTGCTCCCCGTTTGTCGCTGCCGCCTGCAGCGTGCTGTGATTGGGCCCCCAAGACTCCGTCGTCGGCTCGTCGCCGTTCACGAAGTTCATGAGATAACGCGGGCGGATGCCTTCATGGGTCACCGCCCGCCAGGCATAATTGCCAGGTCTCACGAGTTTTCCGTCCTCATCGAGTCCATCCCAGGTCACGTCATGCTTCCCCGCCGTGAAGGCGCGGCCCGAAACGAGATTGCGCACCCGCTCGCCTTTCTCGTTTTCAATGACGACGCTTGCCTTGCCTTCCTGCGGTTGCGCGAAGCTCAAGTGAATCTCTTGCTGACGCGCCGCCACCGCCTCGCGGTACGACGCCAGATCAAACTCCGCCCACGCAGCCGGATCGTCATTGAAAGCCGCGTGCAGGGCCTGTTGATCGGTGAAGCCGAAACGCTCCCGCTGGCCTTCGTGCTCGAGCGCGATGGCGATGTGTAGTTTCTTAAAATTTCCTTTCGGCAGCGACACCCGCGCTGCATTGGCCGTGACGGTTTTTTCGCCATTAGAAACCCCGATGCGCACCTGCCTGGCGGGCGTCTTCACGAACACCGCGCTGTCCGTGACTTCGATTTCCATCGGAATGCCGCCCGGCCGACCCGCGAGCAATTTTGAACCCTTAGGAGCGGCGGCGAGTTCCAACTTCACCAGCCGTTGTTTGCCTTTTTCATGAACGAGCACCCGCGTGCCCTCGATAGCGACATGCGCGGGCGATTCGAGGCCGGTATAGCGCACCGGAGGTGCGTTCAGCGAGTCATAGACCGAGACCTCGCCCGCCTTCGGATCGCTCACGACGAGCCTTTTGCCGTCGCTGTGGATGTAAACCATGCCGCCATGCTGTGTGAGACGTTGCACTTCCTTCCAGCCGCGTTCGAAGACCACGATCGTATCCGCGTCCGCCGCGAGCAGCTTGTTTTCAAACCACGCTAGGCTCGTGCAGTCCGTCAGCCCCGGCAGCGTGATGGACTTCGGCGGGCCGCTCTGCTGACCGCCTTCATTTACCGGAATCTCAAAGGCCGCGCCATTCGGGGTCGTTACGAGCATCGTGCGATCCAGCCAGGCAGCGCCGCTGATGTTCTCCGGCACACTGAAGTCCTTCACGCCCGGCGTTTCCTGATGCGAAAGTCCGTTTTCATCGATGATTGGCCCACGGGCGAGCTGCACATAGCTGTAGTGCTTTTTCAGCATGCACAGCGTCTTTCCACCGAGCACGACGGGCTGCGCGCAGATCGATGGCTCCAAGTCGCCAAGGGTGTGCGGCGTGTGCGGCTCATCCTGCCAGCGCCAGCTTCCGCGCGAGGTCCAGATGTTCCCATTCGCGTCCAGCGCCAGTGCTTTAAGCCCCAGCAGCCCGCCGATACGCCGCAAGACCTCGAAGCGGTTCTCCTTCTCGTTCCACTGCACGAACTGAACTACGCCGCCCATGCCTGAAACCGCAAAGAGGCCATCCCGCAGTTTCACCATACCCCGGCCACTGGTGAGATCGTTGCTCAGAGGCAAGTAGCCGATAAAGGAGCCCGACGCGCCGCCCAGCACAACGCCCGGATTCGGCTCGAAGGCTTCGTTGAAACGGTTGATCGTGCCGTGCCCGGCGTGCGAGAACCAATGTCGGCCGATCTTTTGCGGCCTCTCGCCTTTGAAATCTTTCGGGAAACCCTCCTTTAACGTGCTGCCCTGCCATGCAAAGACTTTGCCCTCGCCAAAGCCAAAGAGGGTGCTGTCTGCCTCGACATGCAGTGACTGAATGCGCACCCCCGGCTGCATCAGCGCGGTTCGTTCGCCGGTGACGGGATCGAGCGAGAAGAGCGACTCCTTCTCCATTCCGATGACCCGCCCGCCAACCGCACTGGAGGCCAGCACATCCCCCCCGCCCTTCAAGCGTGTCGGCTTCGTCCCCGGCGCTGCTTTGATCGGCAGCGTGTAGAGCGCATTCCTGAGCTTCAACACGAGCAGATGGCCCACCCGCGTGAGTTGATCATTACCGCGCTCATCACCCTCAGGAATCTCAAAACTCGCCAGCAACCGTCCATCCAGCGCATAGCGATTCAGTCGCGTGGTACCGCCGCGCTCCCACAACGCCCCCTCGTCATCGAGCACCGGCCCAATGCCCGCCGCGAGCTTGCCCGCGAAGACCGGCTGCGAGTCATCCGAGTTTCCGAGCGCGCCTGCAAAACGGAGTTCCGCGGCGTGCAGCGCAGTCAATGATGTGAGGAGGAGAAGAGCGGTGAAAATAGGGAGCTTCATGTTCTTGGTTCCTGCTTGTAGCGCTACGCTGGCCTACTCCCTGCCTTGAAACTCTTCTTCTCTGGGCAGCGCATTTACTTTCCAAGTGGGGGGATAGAAGCGTACGACGCGTTTGGGGCGGTAGCCTTCGAGCATCATGTCCATCTTGAGCTTGATCTGAATGCCGCTGCTTCCGGGTTCAACGAGGATTTTCTTCACC
>CANJYI010000255.1 GCA_947478975.1 Chthoniobacteraceae bacterium | reverse complement strand
CGGACGCGTATCAGCATGGCATGGCTTCAGCCACGCTCCTTGGGCGCTATTTTGTGGCGATTTCTAAGCTCAATCTTGAGGCGGGGCCCTACGCGGCGACCGATCGGATCGACTTGCTGCGTTCGGAAAATCCAGCTTTCCGGCCGGTGGACCTGGCTTTCGGGATGGACGGGGCGTTGTACGTGTCTGATTTCACCAGCAAAATCATCGGCCATGCGCAGCATCCGATGCGGGATCCTCTCTGGAACCACGATCGTGGTCGTATTTGGCGGGTGGTTTCCACTGCGAAGCCGGTGGTGACGGAATGGCCGCAGATTGAGGGCGCCCCCGTGTCAGCGCTGCTTTCGCTTCTGCGGCATTCGCAGGATCTGGTGCGCACCCATGTGCGGATTGAGTTGCGGAAGCTGGGGGCGGTTTGCGTTGCGCCCCTACGGGAGTGGGCGGGGGGACTAGACCGCGCCGCCGTCGATTATGGACAAACTGTGCTGGAGGCTCTTTGGGTGCTGGAATCCCTGGGGGAGGCGGAGCCTGTTCTTTTGCGGGAAGGAGTGCTGGCCGCAGCGGATCCGGCGGTGCGGGCGGCGGGGGTGCAGTTGCTGCGTTTTCAGGCCGACCGGCTTCCTGATGTCGCCTCGATTCTGGAAAGAATGCTCAAAGATCAGCATCCAAGGGTACGGATGGCGGTGGTCAATGTGGCTGCGTTCCTGCGCAGTGAGCAACCCGGGCTGGAGCATCTTTTTCACGGATTGAGCGATCCAAATCCAGCCGTGGCTCAGATGGTGAAGGATCTGAGTCTGGGAACGCGGCCGCTCAAGGGGCGTAGCGTGCCGGTGCTGGAAATGGCGCAGGACTGCCGGCTGCCTGTCTGGCAGAGCAGCCGTCCGGACGGGGAGGTCTTTGACTCTGTGGGAGGAAAGGCGCCGTTGGGCGGGAGCAACGGCACTTGGCGGACCTTGGTCCGGGTGGAGAAGCCGCAGTCTGCGATGCTCAGCGTCAAGCACGGGTATCTGGATGTCGTTGTCAACGGGGTGCAGTTGCTTTCGAGCGACAGCATGTGGAGCAGCCAGCAGCAGGCGCAGTTCGAATTGGCAAAGGGCCTCAACCGGCTGGAAGTTAGCTTTCGCAAGTTGAAGGGGGGCCTGCCGGCGGTCTATCTTTCCAGCCTTCTGGGCGAGCGGCTGGAGGGCGTGGCCAGCGCGGGTGACCCGGCTGCTCTGGGGGAATTGGGGGCGGCGTGGGAGGCTGCCCACGCGGCGGACGCGGATGCAGTGCGGGTGCAGGCGGTGCCCAACCAGATGCAGTTCGCGCCCAGGGAAATCCGGGTCAAGGCAGGTAAAGCGGTGCGCCTCTTTTTTGAGAACCCGGACTTGATGCTGCACAACTTCGTGCTGCTGCGCCCCGGAAGCGGTGAGGAGGTCGGGGCGCTGGCCGACCAGATGGCGGGACAGGCGGATGCGGCGGCGCGGGCTTACGTGCCCGATTCGCCAAAGGTTCTGTATGCCACCGGGCTTGTGCAACCGGGGGCGAAGGCTGAGTTGAAGTTCAAGGCCCCAACGGCGCCGGGACGGTATCCGTATTTGTGCACTTTTCCGGGGCATTGGCGAATCATGCAGGGAGAGATGGTGGTGGAGTAGGGTGGGGGGGAGTCTGGTCCAATCGGGCTTGGATTCGGGCTTGTGAAACAAGTGAGTTCCCTAGTTAAGTAAGCCCATGGCCGAACTAGCTCCAGTCGCGTACGACTCCAAGATCGAAGGAAACGTGGTCTTCACGCAGCTTGACGCCGCGATGAACTGGATGCGCAAGAACTCGCTGTGGCCCATGCCCATGGGGCTGGCCTGTTGTGCGATCGAACTCATGGCCTCCGCCTCCTCCCGTTTTGATATCGCCCGCTTTGGTTCCGAGGTGATGCGCTTCTCTCCGCGCCAGAGCGACGTCATGATTGTCGCTGGAACGGTGACCTACAAAATGGCCCTTGCCGTCAAACGCATCTGGGACCAGATGCCTGAGCCCAAGTGGTGCATTGCCATGGGGGCGTGCGCCTCCAGCGGCGGGATGTACCGCTCGTATTCGGTGCTCCAGGGCATTGATCATTTGATTCCCGTGGATGTGTACATCTCCGGATGTCCGCCCCGTCCTGAGGCGCTGCTTGAAGGTTTAATGCGCCTGCAACGCAAAATTGAGAAGGAGCCCGCGCTCTACGAGCAAAAGCGCGCCTTGCTCGAGTCTCTGCCCTCCTAGTCGGTCGGCCCCGTTCCGTTTCTCTGTCCTGCATTTCCCAAGAACCGCTTTTTCAAGCATAGACCCTCATGAGTCACTCTCCCAAAGCCGCCATCTCCTCGATTGAGTCGCACTTCAAAGTGCTTTCAAAAGTCGAGTTCCGCGGCGAGACCAGCCTGACGGTCACCGCAGACGAGATCGCCCGGATCTGCCTGTTTTGCAGGGATCAACTCGGGTTTGACTACCTGCTGGACCTGAGCGGGGTGGATCAATTTGGAGAGGAACCCCGGTACGAGGTTGTTTACGAGCTCTACGGAATGGCAAAGGGCGAGTGGCTCAGGCTCAAGGTGAAGGTGTCCGAGGATTCGTTGGATGTTCCCACGGTTTCGACGGTTTGGGCCACTGCGGACTGGCACGAGCGGGAAGCGTTTGACATGTATGGGATCCGCTTCAAAGGGCATCCGAACCTGGTGCGGATTCTGATGTGGGAGGGCTATCCGTTTCATCCGTTGCGCAAGGACTTTCCGCTGGGGGGCAAGCCCAGTGACATGCCAGACGTGGCCTTCAGCGAGGCGGCTCCCTTGGAGGGTGGCCCTTTTGTGACCTTGGGGACCACGGCGACGACCAAGGACCGGGAACCGCGCGCCCGCGGGTAAGGCTTGGTCCGGGCGGGGAATCCGCCAGATTCCCAGTCCATGAGAGTGGTTTCCACGGAGGAAGTGTACCCTGCTCGGTGGTTCTTTTTGCGGCGTGCTCTTCTTGAGTGGTCCTCGGTACTTGAAGAAATTGGGCCGCCAGTCGGGCTTAAGCTCCCCTTACTCATGGTGTCCCCAGGGAGTGAGGGACTCGCAACGGTGGGGCCTCCTCTTTTGATCCCGGGCTAAGAAAGCTACTCCTCCGGCGTTCTTATACGGGCCTACTGCGAAGTGATCTCGCGGACGTAAATGTTGATTTGCCCATCGGGGGAGGGGCGCACTTCTCGAATTTCAAAGCCGCGACCATCTTCGCGGGCGATCGAGGAGCCCTGTTGGGGCGGCACTCCACCTGCGGGGTACTCGACAATCACCCGGGCCTTGGAGGCGGTTGGCGAGTTTGAGTTTGTGCGCAGCACGGCCCGGTTGCCTCCTGCCGCGGTGACGACGAATTTTCCGTGGAGATAGAGCGGAGCGTTGTCGTTGCGGCCCCGGAGTGCGGTGGCCTGTTCCGTGGTTACCGAACGGCCTTGGGTTTGTTTGCCAGGAGAGAGCATCTTCCAAGAACCCGTGGGTTGAGTGGTGGAAGGAGCTGGAGCAGCGGCGATGAAAGGTTTGGGCGGAACGACGGGCTGGGTTTTCTCGAGGGTTTTTTCTGGCGGTTTGGGCGCCTCCTGCGCGAGAGCTTTTGGGGGCGCCAGCACCGGGACGGCGGTCGCGGGCTTGGCGCCGGGCTTCGGAGGGGCGGGTGCGGCCGCCGCGGCGAGTTGGGGAGGGGGTACCGCCGTTTGTGGGGGGCTGCCTGCCGGTGGTGCCGCCGTTTTCTGGCCCTTGGTGGGAGGTAGTCCCCCGGTTGGGACAGAGTTGCTGGCAAGGGTGCTGGATGTGCCTGCTGTAGTGGGCACAGTGGCGGCGGCGACCGTCGTTTGCGGGGGGGACGGCTTTGCCGATGTTGAAGGCGGTGTCTGGCCTGGCTTTGGCAGCTTGCTTGAATCGGTTTTTGCCGTTTCCTGCTTTGGCGGTGTGGCGACCACTTCTGCTTTGGGAACTGAGAGCGGAAGCGGTGGCTCCTCGGACCCCGGCGCTAAATGTGGCGGTGGGGCGGCCGCAGCTGCGCTCGCGCCGGCCAGTTTCGCCGGTGGAGGAGTTTCCCCGGGTGCGGGTGCCTCGGTGAGGGCGCCTTCGAGCCGGACAATTTCGCCTGGCGGTTCCTGAACCTGATTGTTTGCGTTTGCGGCGGCGCGCCGCCGTGCCGATTCGCGCAACACTGAACGGACTTCCTCCCCACGAACCAGCGGAAATCCAGCACCCACATTCAGCAATTCCGGCGGCTCGAGGGCGAAGGTGCCGAAGCCGTTTTTGAGCGCGTAAGTTCCGTACAGGAGGGGGATGAGCGTCACCTGCATCCGCCCATCCAGTGCGTGGCCGATTTGAAGAATTGCCGAGAGGTCGTGGGTGCGCTGGAGCCTCAGTTCTAGGCCGGACTGAAGCAGGGTGAGCATCTCGGGGACGTCGCTCTTGTTTTTGGTCGGATAAACAACCTCTGCCAGAAGTTGGGGGAAATCCACCGATTGGGTGAGCGCCACTACCCCGCAACTAAATAGGTCTGTGCGCTACAGTTCGTAGGCGCGCAGGATGATGAACTTTCCGGTGAGATAGGGGACTAGCTTTTTGGTCTCCGCATAGTTGCGAAGGTAGTTGCGGAAGAGCTGTTCGTTTTCCCTTTGAAGCTGGAGCTGCGTGTAGGGACTGTAGCGCTCGAAGAGGCGCTGGGCTTCCAAAAACTCACCGGGAGGCGCCTTGGTTACCACAAAGCGCGTCGGGGGCGCTATTTTGTTGAGCTTGTTCAGTAACCGGTAGGCGCGGGGGTTTTCCGGGT
>CANJYI010000254.1 GCA_947478975.1 Chthoniobacteraceae bacterium | reverse complement strand
GCGCGCACCGTCATCATGGACGAGCCGACCGCCTCCTTGACGCGCTCCGAGCAGGAGCTGCTCTTTGGAGTGGTCCGGGAGCTGCGCGCATCGGGAGCGGGCGTCATTTACATTTCGCACAGGCTCGAAGAGATCTTCGCTCTGGCCGACCGAGTCACCGTGCTGCGGGACGGCGAAAGCATCACAACCCGTCCAGTCCGGGACGCGGATGGGCAGATGCAACTTTCCGAGGAGGAGCTGATCCGTCTGATGGTGGGCCGCCCGGTGGCGGCGATTTACCCTCCACGGGAGGGAACCCCCGGAGCCACGGTGCTGGAACTGGACTCGGTGGGCTGCGCCGCGGCCGGCGTCAGCGGGATCAGCCTGCGTGTCCGGGCGGGCGAAATCCTCGGACTGGCGGGGCTTGTTGGTGCAGGAAGGACCGAGCTGGCGCGCATTCTGTTCGGGCTTACGCCAGCGGATTCCGGCAGGATTCGGATCGCGAACCGAGAGGTGCGCATTGAGTCGCCGCGACAGGCCGTGGAGCTGGGGATCGCCTACGTGCCGGAGGATCGCAGGCGCCACGGGGTTATTTTGCAGATGGCGATTGCGGAGAACATGACGATGGCTGTGCATCCACGCCTGTTTCCGGGAGGTGCGCTGCGTTTTGGCGCCGAGCGGGCGCTGGCGCTGGAATACATGGAGCGCCTTGGCATCAAGGCGTACGGTCCCGAGGCGCCCGGGGGCAGCCTCAGCGGCGGCAACCAACAGAAGGTGGCGCTTGCCCGTTGGCTGGCGACCAAGCCGAGGCTTCTCATTTTGGACGAACCCACCCAGGGCGTCGACGTGGGCGCAAAGAGCGAGATCCATCGGATCATCCGCTCGCTTGCCGCCGAAGGGCTCGCGGTGCTTCTGATTTCCAGCGATCTGCCTGAAGTTCTGGGGATGAGCGACCGCATCGCTGTCCTGCGCGGAGGCCGTCTTGTGCAAACCCTCGATGGCGCCGAGGCGAGCGCCGACGCAGTCATGGGCGCCGCCCTGCGCGACCAACCGGCCCAGCCCGCTCTCTCCTCCCACTAAAACTCCCATGAACCGCTATTTCCGGGAACTCTCCGTCGCCGGTGCGCTTGTCCTGCTTCTGGGCCTGCTGGGGGTCGTCGCCCCCCAGTTTTTCGAGCTGCAGCCGCTTCTTTCGCGCCTCACGGCACAGGTACCCACGCTGGTGCTCACCATCGGCATCGCCATGGTCATGATCACCCGCCAGATCGACATTTCCGTCGGCTCCCAGTTCGGGCTGTGCGCAGTGCTGGCGGGCAACCTGCTGGCCGGCGGTTTGTCCCTCCCCCTGGCCCTGCCGCTCGCGGCCACCGCCGGCGCCGCAATGGGCGCGCTCAACGGTTGCCTTGTGGCATGGTTGGGGCTGCCCAGCATCGTGGTCACGCTCGCGACCATGGTGACTTGGGCCGAAGTGCTGCGCCTCACCCAGCAAGGCAGATTCATCAACCTCCCCGCCGGCGTCCAATGGCTGAGCCTCTCTCAGGCTGCCGGCCAAACTGCCCTGTTGGCAGCCTCCCTCGCCCTGCTCGCGGCCATGGCGTGGCTGCTCAAAAACCGCTCCGGCGGCCGCCACCTGTACGCCGTCGGCTCGGACGCCGAGGCCGCCCGCCTTTCGGGCATCAACCCCAAGGCCACCACCTTCTGGGTGTTCGTGTTCATGGGCGCGCTGGCGGGAGTCGCCGCCGTCTGCAACCTAGTGCAATCGCCCCAGGTGGATCCCAAATGCGGCACGGGTCTGGAGCTCAAGGCCATCGCTGCTGCTGTTGTTGGCGGCATCGCGGTCAACGGGGGACGCGGCAGTTTGTGGGGGGCCTTCGTGGGACTCCTGCTGCTGGCCACGATCAATCCAGCTCTCACTTTTCTGCACGTCGAAGCCTACTGGGAGAAAGCAATCCAAGGGCTGGTCATCCTTCTGGCCGTCGTCGCCGACGGCATCCGTTCCCGCCGCAACGCAAGCTAAGCCATGGCCCATTCCTCCCGCTCCTTCAAAACCCAACTGCTCCGCCACGAAGTCCTGCTGCTTCTGGTTCTGGCGCTCGAGATCGCCTACTTCCTCAATTTTGCCCGCAATTTCGGCACCCCGGACAACCTGAGCAACATCGTGCGCCACTCCGCCGAGATCGGGTTGCTGGCCCTGGCGATGATGCCGGTTATTTTGACGGGCGGAATCGACCTTTCCGTCGGCTCTCTCATGGGCCTGTGCGCGGTTCTTTTTGGGGTCCTCACCCATGACTGGCACTGGGCAAGCCTTCCCGCAGCCGCGGCAACCGTGGCGGCAGGCCTCGTTGCAGGCGCGTTCAACGCGTCCATGATCACCCTGCTCAGGCTCCCCCCGCTCATCGTCACGCTGGGGACGTATTCGCTCTTCAGAGGACTCGCCGAGGCGATCACTCAGGGCACAAAAACGTACCGCTCCTTTGACCCGGCTTTTTTGCAACTGGGCGAACTGCGCCCCGCCGGGCTGCCGCTCCAAGCGTGGATTCTCGGGCTGGGCGCCCTTGGATTTTACCTGCTCGTGCACCGCACCACTTTTGGGCGCAGTTTCCGGGCCATCGGCTTCTCTCCGGAAGGCGCCCGGTACGCGGGCCTTCCCGTACTGTGGCGGACCGCCCTGCCGTACCTGCTCGCGGGGGGCGTCGCGGCGGTGGCGGCCCTGCTTTTCACTGCGCGCCTGCGGCAAGCCCGGGCGGACGCCGGCACTGGCTACGAACTGGCGGCTATCACCGCGGTGGTCCTTGGGGGCACCAGTATTTTTGGAGGCACGGGCACGGTGTACGGCACGGTTGCGGGCATAGCCGCCATTGCCGTGCTCAACAACGGCATCGGACGAATTCCAGCAGTGCTGAAGGCAGGGATCGGCGGCGAACTGGCTTCCCTGCTCACGGGCGCTCTCCTGCTGATTGCGCTCGCCGCACCCGGTCTTTCAAAGCTACTCCAATCGGTGCGTAAGCGGAAAACGCTTCCCGCATCTGCGACCCCCTCCCCTTCCCCCACACACTAATGCCCCAGACAACCGCAATGAAACGCTCGCAATTCCTCCACTCCCTGCTGGTGCTCCCCGCCGCTCTTCTCCTGCCGGGCTGTAACAAATCTGAAACAGGAGCCAGCGCCGAAAACGCCGCAGGCGCGGGCAAAAAACTGACGATCGCCTTCATGCCCAAAAGCAAAGGCAACAGCTACTTCATTAACTGTGAGAAGGGCGCGCGCGAAGCCGTCCAGGAACTGGGCGTCGACCTGCTCTTTGACGGCCCGACCAACACCGACCCGGCCAAACAGAACGAGATCGTCGAAAACTGGATCACGCTGGGCGTCGATGTCATGGCGGTCGCCTGCGAAAACAAGGAGGGCATCTCCGGTGCGCTCAAGAAGGCGCAGGAAAAGGGAATCAAAGTGGTCACCTTTGACAGCGACACGACCCCCGATGCCCGTTCCTTTTTTGTCAGTCAAGCCACCGCCCAGGGAATCGGCGAAGGTCTCATGGACGAGGCCGCCCGTTTGTGCGGCGAGGAAGGCGAATTTGCCATCATCACGGCCACTTTGACCGCCGCAAACATGAACGAATGGCGCAAATACATCGAGGCGCGCCTGGCGGAGAAGTATCCCAAGATGAAGCTCGTCGACACCAAGCCCTGCGACGACCAAAAGGACAAGGCGCAGCAGGAGACGACCAACCTTCTCGGCGCAAACCCGAACCTCAAATGCATCATGGCGATCTGTTCCCCAGCGGTGCCCGGAGCGGCGGAAGCAGTCAAACAGGCGGGGAAGGCGGGTGCCGTAAAGGTTCTGGGCCTCGGGTTGCCCTCGGAAAACAGGGCTTATCTCAAGGACGGTATCACCCAAAGCGTCATCCTCTGGAAGGTGGCGGATCTGGGTTATCTGGCTTTGCACGCGGCCCACGCACTCGGCAGCGGCGCGCTTAAGGCCGGGGACACGAGCTTCAAAGCGGGCCGCCTTGGCGAGCTTCAGGTCGATTCAGACGGCGCCATCATTCTCGGGAAGCCCTTTGTGTTTAACAAAGAAAACGTCGACCAGTTCGACTTCTAGACCAACGCTCCCACCGGAGCTTCTACAACGCCATCCCCCCGAACACTCGCCACCCCATGCGAATCGCCCTGCTCCTTCTTCTGCCCGCCACCGCATTCGCAGCCCCCCTCACCCCAGTCGCGCTGCGCTGCGAATATCTGGAGAGTCCCCTGGCTGTCGATGACCCCCATCCGCGGCTTGGGTGGACGCTTCGCACGGACGCTGCCGGCCAACACCAGCGCGCCTGGGCGGTCCGCGTGGCCACTTCTCGGGAAAAGCTTCAGCACGACAGGCCCGATCTCTGGGATTCGGGCCGGACCGAGGGCGGCGCCACCTCCCAGTTGCCCTACCTTGGAAAGGCCCTCAAACCCGGGCAGCAGGTTTTCTGGCAGGCGAAGGTGTGGAACGAGCAAGGGGAGGAGTCCCCTTGGAGCGAGGCGGCCACCTGGAGGGCGGGTTTGAATGCGCCCGAAAACTGGGTGGGCGCCTGGATTTCAGCAAAAGACGAGTCCCAGCTCCACAAGGACCGTGACTCTCTTTATCTGCCTCCGGCGCACTATTTCCGGACCGAATTTGAAATCGCCAAGCCGATCCGGCGCGCCACCGCGTACGTCAGTGCGCTGGGGTTGGCAGAGCTGCACCTCAACGGGAAACGCGCCTCGGAGTCATACTTTCTTCCCGGCTGGTCGGACTACAGCAAGCGCGCCTACTACCGCGCTCTGGACGTAACTTCCCTACTCAAGCCCGGGCCGAACGCCT
>CANJYI010000253.1 GCA_947478975.1 Chthoniobacteraceae bacterium | reverse complement strand
CCTTTTTGTTTTAGCTCTAAACTTATCTCATCCTGTTTCATGGCACCGCTCCCGCGCGCAGCACTTGCAGGCATCTGCCTAGTGGGGGGCTTTCTCTCCCCAAAGGCGCTCGCGGAGATTCCCGTGCACCGGTTTCCCGAGCCGCCCCACTCGTACTGGAGCCGTACGCCCTCGGACGCGTTCGCAGCCCTTCTCGCACGACAGCAGGCAGGGAGCGTGGCTCCGCTGTCCGGCGACGCCCGGGAACAGGTCGTTGCGCTGCTCAAGGCGCTGAATGTGCCGCAGAGCTCCCAGTTGCTGGCCTACTCGGCGACCAGTTTGCAGAGCGGCTTGATCCTGCCGTCGAACCCTAGGGCCATCTATTTTAACGAAGAGGTCTACGTTGGATACGTGCCAGGCGGTCGATTGGAAGTGGCAGCCATCGACCCCGTGTTGGGGCCCGTGTTCTATCTCGCCCAAACCGACGCAGCGGGCCGCCTGCAGGCGCAGCGCACCGAACGCTGCATGAACTGCCATGCCGGGCGCACCAGCTGGGGCGTGCCTGGACTGGTGGCGGAGTCGGTCATCGCCACGGCCAGCTCGGGCGCGAGCCTCGACGGATTCCGGCGCGAACTGGCCGGGCACACGATCCCTCTGGCGGAACGGCTCGGTGGGTGGCACGTGACGGGCGCACACGAACAGGGGGAGCACTTGGGGAATCTCCTGGGGGCCGCTGCAGACGGTGGGTACACCAAGTTTGCAAACCCGCCCGGAACCCGGTTTGACTGGGGCCGCTATCCCGCGCGAACCAGCGACTTGTTCGCGCACTTATTGCATGAGCACCAGATCGGGTTTCACAATCTCGTGACGCTTGGGCTCTACCGGACCCGGGATGCTTTGGCGGCCGGCGGCGGTTCCTTGCGGCCGGAGGACCGCGCTCCCTTGGACGATATTGCTTGGAAATTGGTTCGCTACCTCCTGTTCAGCGGTGAGGCTGCGCTGCCCTCCGGAGGCCTCAAGCTCGAGCCGGAGCTGCAGGCGGCTTTTTCTGCGAGGCGCTTGGCTGGTCCTTCGGGGCGCTCTTTGCGCGACCTGGAGCTTGGCACGCGTTTGTTTGCGAACCGGTGCAGCTACATGATCTACACCCACGGCTTTTCCGCGCTTCCCGGTGAGCTGAAGCAGCGCGTGCTGAGGGGGCTGGCCTTGGCTCTCGGGGAAAAGGGGGCGCCGGCCGAGTTCGCCTACCTGCCGGCGGAGGAGAAGCGTTCCATCCGGTTGATTTTGCGAGAGACCGGCATCCTGCCCTAGGACGTATTCACTTCCGGCAACCTCTTGCTGACCCCTCGGGGAACGGGGAGTGAGCCGCAGATGGAGCAGAGTTCACAGATGTACCTGATGGCTTCCTCTTATCTCTAAAATCTGTGTGATCTGCGGATGCCTCTCTGAATGAAGTGTTTGTGGATTCCATTTAGGAGAGCTCGCGAGCTTGCTGCCGAAACTGCGGTTTGATTGACAGTGAACACGCCCAAGGCGGAAGAGTGCTGGCTTTGATTTGGGCGGCTTTTGGTGCAGAATAAAGCGACCTATGGAAACTGAAAATGAAGCGGCGGCGGATGAGCAGGGAGGGCTGCCGTTTGTGCTTTCGGGAGTCGCGGCGCGCGCGCTGGGCTGCCTGATCGAGAAGGAGTTTGCTACGCCGGACATCTACCCGCTCACGCTGAATGCTCTGACAAACGCGTGCAATCAGCGGAGCAATCGGGAGCCGGTCATGGCTCTGTCGGAGGCCGACGTAGTGGCTGGCTTGGACGAACTGCGGGTGCAGCGGCTCGCCGTGATCTTTACGGGGGCGGACTCGCGCGTGCCCAAGTACAAGCACAAGCTGGAACAGGTTTTCCCTATGGACGATGTGTCCCGCGCGCTGCTTTGTGAGTTGCTTGTGCGGGGCCCCCAGACGGCGGCCTCTCTTCGCGCCAACAGCGAAAGGCTCCACCGGCAGCCGTCTTCGGCGGATTTTGATGCGATTTTGGCGGAGCTGGCCGAGCGCAGATCGGGCGCTCTGGTGCAGAAACTGCCCCGCCAACCCGGCCAGAAGGAGGCGCGCTGGGTCCAATTGCTCACAGGTGCACCCGCGCTTCAGGCAGAGCCGGAAGTATTGGTGCGGCCTGTGCCTTCAGACGTGGAGCGGCGCGTGACGGACTTGGAGGAACTGGTCAGCCGGTTGGCTACGGATCTGGCGGACTTACGGGCGGAACTGGGGGTGGCCAAGGATCCCGCGGAGTCTCGCTAGGGCGACTTTCCGGCGGTTTTCCTACGAGGAGCGACTGGGGAGCAGTTCCTCGATGGCGTCCCCGAAGGGAAGGATGGGCATGGGGCGGCCTTGGTGGTCGAGGAAGCTGTTGGTGTGGTCGATCCCCAGGTGCTGGTAGACTGTGGCCCACAAATCGTTGGGGCTCAGTGGTCGTTCGACTGGGTATTCACCTCGGCTGTTGGTGGCCCCGATAATCTGGCCCGTACGCATCCCGCCGCCGGAAACGATCATGGACATCGCTTTGGGCCAGTGGTCCCGCCCTGGTTGGGAGACCTTGTTAGCGGTGCCGACCGCCGTGCTGATTTTTGGGGTGCGTCCGAATTCGCCGGTGACGACGAGCAGGGTTTTTTTGTCGAGACCGCGTGCGTAGAGGTCCTCGATGAGCGCAGAAACCGCTTGGTCGTAGGCGGGGAAGCGCCAGCGTGCGTCGTTGAAGATGTTGCAGTTCACCGCGTGGCTGTCCCAGTTGTAAACACAGTCCGTAGGCTGCGGCTTGCCGGGGAACGGGTTTTCCCAGACCATTTCAACAAAGCGGCAGCCCGCCTCCACAAGGCGCCGGGCCATAAGCCCCCGCTGGCCGTAGGCGTGCATGCCGTAGCGTTCCCGGACACGGAGGGGTTCCTGCCCGAGGTCAAAGGCATCCCTGACCTTGGCGCTGGTGAGCATCTGGTAGGCGTTTTGGTTGAAACTGTCCATGGCCTGCAGAACCCCGCTTTGGTCTATGTCGCGGCGGAAATGGTCCAACCCCTGGCGCAGCGCCATGCGGTCCTCGAGCCGAGTTTCCATTTCGCGCGAAATTCCGAGGTTTTGCACCTTGAAGCCCTTGTCGCTGGGATCACCCGCAACGACAAAAGGAGTGTTGGAGCTGCCAAGGTACGCCGGCCCATTGGCGAACGTGTCGATCCCTGCGCGTCCGGCGTCGGCGCCGAAGACAACGGGGGGCATGCCGTCCTTGAATCCCCCGTTTTCGGTCAGGCACTTGAAGATGATGCTGGTGATTGCGGGCGCGTCGTTGACTGTGCCGACCGGGGTCGCCGGGACGCGTCCCGTCAGGAAGCGCTTGTGCCCGCCGCCATGGTCGGAGAACTCGTGGCTGACCGAGCGGATGATGTTGAACTTGTCGGCGATCTTGGCCTGGAGGGGAAGCAACTCGCAAATGTCCATGCCCGGGACATTGGTTTTGATGGGCTGGAAGATACCGCGGTATTCCAAAGGCGCCTCCGGTTTCATGTCGTAGGTCTCCATGTGGGGAGGACCGCCGGGAAGCCAGATGAAAATCACTGAAGTGTCGGAGGGAATCGACGCCTGAGCAGACTGGCCGCCGGCAAGCGCGGCCTTGAGTTTGAGCGAATCCGCCAGCGACATGCCCACCATCGAGAGACCTCCGAATTGGAGAAAACTGCGGCGCGAAATGGGTCCCGGACAAAAGTTGGTTTTCATGGGAGGGGGTGGGGGAGTCTGTCGGTTGCGAGGCGGCTTCAAAAGAATGGCCTTCTGGTTGAAGAGAGGGGGCGGAGTGGCTTTTAGTGGTTGAGAAGAAATTCACCGCTGCTGATCAGCGCCCAAAGAACGTCTTCCCATGCGCTGCGAAGTTTTGCGGCCGGATCTGTCTGTGGAGGGGTTGGCTTTTTGAGCAGATGGGCCTTGGCACGCTCCAGTTCCTCCGGCAGCGGAGGACGGCCGAAGGCGGCGAGGTAAAGCTCTTCGAGTTTTTCCCCTTCGGACCGGTTTTTGTCCTCGGCCAATCGCTTGGCCGTGCCGGACGGGTTTGCCAGTTTGTTCTGAACCTGTTCCGAGGTGGCGAGCAGGAGGCTCTGGCCGAGGCTCGCGTTGCTCTGCCGCTCACAGGTGCAGGCCGTGCTGGAGTCCGGGCGGCCAAACTCGCGGAGGATTCCGCCGGTGTTGTACGAGTTGTCAGGCAGTTGCACCGCTTTTGTGGCAGTGGGTTGGTTGGCCCAGTTGTCCGTGGTGCCCGCGAGGGAGTTGACGGCATCCAGAAGCTGCTCCGCGGAAAGACGGCGCGCGTAGAAGCGGGAGAAGTACTGGCCTTCGGTCCCGTTATGGGAGTTTGGGGCTGAATCGAGCTGGAACGTGCTTGAGTTGGTCAGGGTTCGGAGGAGGTGTTTCAGGTCGAAACCGCTTCTGATAAAGTCCGCCGCCAGGGCGTCGAGCAGTTCGGGATGCGAGGGGGGATTGGTGTCCCGAATGTCATCCTCCGGATCCACCAGACCGCGGTTGAAGAGGATTTTCCAGTACCGGTTGACCAGCGCCTTGGCAAAGAAGGGGTTGGATTTCTCCGCCATCCAGTCTGCCAGTGCCCCGCGCGCGTCTTCATCGGGAGAGAGAACCGCGGGCTTCGAGCCAATGGCAGAGGGGGCTACCTTCTCGCCGGTTTTCTTGTGCGTAGCCTCCGGGGCCGTGCGCTTCAGGGAAACGACAAACTCTGCCATCCTGCTAGGGGACACCATCCGGTCCACCTGCGAGAAGTACGCACCCAGCGCGTAATAGTCCCTCTGGCTCCACTGCTCGTAGGGG
>CANJYI010000252.1 GCA_947478975.1 Chthoniobacteraceae bacterium | reverse complement strand
GTTGGAGGCTGACATTTCGGCAAAATCGAGCGTGGAGCCCGTCGGCTCCACGGCGGCCTTTAAGCGGGGAGCAAACCCGGCGGCCGCCTTTCAGGAAAGCCTGTCCAAGTAGCACGGGACCACCTTTGCCCCCCGGTTCCCGACACTCCTTATTTTTATGCAGAACACCCAATCCCGCCCCTGGTGGAGCCACCTCACCTCCTACCACTGGTTTGTTGTCATTGTCGCCTCGGCGGCCTGGTTTTTTGACTGCCTCGACCAGCGCCTTTTTTCGCTGGCTCGTATTCCCGCGCTGACCAGCCTGATGCAGTTGCCGGCCACCGACCCGGTGGTGCAGGCCGTGGCCAAGCAGGTGACGGCGTGGTTTCTGATTGGGTGGGGCATTGGGGGCATCATCTTCGGCGCACTGGGCGACCGCTACGGACGGGCGCGCATGCTGACGCTGACCATCCTGATCTACTCTGCCTTCACGGGGCTGAGTTATTTCAGCAGCACCCAGTTCGACTTCACTCTGTTCCGTTTCTTGACGGGGGTGGGGGTCGGCGGAGTGTTCGGTCTGGCCGTGGCGCTGATTGCCGAGACGGTTCCGGCAGAAGCGCGCGCTCAGTCGCTGGGCCTGCTGCAGGTACTGTCCACGGTGGGCAATGTGGCGGCGGGCTTTGCCAAGATGGGGATCGACGCGCTTGAAAAGAACGGGACGCTCGTGGCAGGCACGGGCTGGCGCTGGATGTTTCTGATTGGCGCGCTTCCCGCGCTCCTGATCATTTTGACCCGCAGCAAGCTGCGCGAACCCGAGCCCTGGCTGCGTTTGAAGGAGCAGGGTGCGCTTCCCAAGGGCAGCATTTTCGGGCCTTACGTGGCGCTATTGAGCAAGAGGCGTTGGCGTAAAAATCTGCTGGTGGGCGCGCTGATTGCGAGCACCGGGGTGGTCGGCCTCTGGGCAATCGCCGAATACGCGGTGGACCTCCAGAAGGTGGTGTTCAAGACGTACTTTGAAAAGACGTTGGCGCCCGATCAGATCAAGCCCGCAATGGACGCGGCCATCACCAAGGCTTACTTGCTGCAGATGCTCGGGGCGGCCGCAGGGATGACGCTCTTTACCCGTATCGCGGCAATGGGGCGGAAGCTGGCCTTTGGACTCGGGTTTTCGGCCGCGCTGGTGGTCACTTTCCTCGTCTATTGGAAGATGAGTTCGCCGATGGACGCCTACTGGATGATGCCCCTGATGGGGATGGCCCAGCTGAGCGTGTTCGCCGGGTTTGCCATTTACCTTCCTGAGCTCTTTCCGAGCAAACTCCGGAGCACGGGTACCTCCTTTTGCTACAACCTCGGCCGGTTTGCCGCGGCGGCTGGGAGCTTTTATTCAGCCAAGCTCACGGTGGACGTGTACGGCGGCTTCAAGGCGGTGGATCCCTCGTTGCCCCTGCGTTATGCGGCGATGACCATGTGCGCCATTTTCCTGGTCGCGCTGATCACGCTGCCCTTCGCTCCTGAAACCAAGGGCATGCCGCTCCCCGAAGACGACGTCGAACCAGAACCGGTCCCAGCCAAACACTAGGCTCTCCCCTCCAAAAACAACACACGCTCTCATCCATGATCAAAACCCAAGCATCTTACTTTGTCGCAATCGGCGCTGCGGTCTGCCTGTTTGCTCCCTCCCTGCAAGCGGCGGATGCCAAAGTGCTTCGCGTCCTGCTGGTGGACGGTCAGAACAACCACAACTGGAAGGCGACTTCCCCGGTGATTGTTTCCGCGCTGTCCAAGAGCGGCCGCTTCAGTGTTGAGGTGAGCACGGCCCCCGCCAAGGGGTCTCCCAAGGAGGCGTGGGCCGAGTGGAATCCCAAGTTCTCTGACTACGCGGCCGTTGTGAGCAACTACAACGGCGAACTCTGGCCGGAACCGGTACAGCGTTCGTTTGAGAAGTACGTCTCCGAGGGGGGCGGTTTTGTGTGTTTACACGCCGCAAACAACTCGTTCCCGGAGTGGTTGGAATACAACCGCATGATCGGGATCGGAGGCTGGGGCGGGCGGAACGAAAAGAACGGGCCCCTCCTGTATCGCAAGGAAGGCCAGGTGGTCCGGGACACGGTCAAAGGCAGCGGCGGCGGCCATGGACCGCAGCACGAGTTTGTCGTGGAGGTCTTGGAGAAGGAGCACCCCATCACCAAGGGGTTTCCTCTCAAGTGGAAGCACGCGGCAGACGAACTTTACCACGCACTCAGAGGCCCAGCGGAGAACCTGGTGCTGCTTGGAGTGGCGTACAGCCCCGTGACTCAGCGCGAGGAACCGATGCTGCTGACGTTGTCCTACGGCAAGGGCAGGGTGTTCCACACGCCGATGGGCCACGCGGACGTTTCAATGCGGTGCGCAGGGTTCCAAACCGTGCTGGAACGGGGAACCGAGTGGGCTGCCTCAGGTGAAGTCACGCTGCCTGTTCCTGCGGATTTCCCAGGGCTTGAGGCCGTGTCCGCGCGTCCGTAGGGCACGCTGGCGGCTTAGCGCTCGATTTTCTTTCCAGCGCTTTGCCAGCCGGTGAAGCCGGTTTTGAGATGGTAAAGCGAGGCGAAGGAGGTGTCCTTCAAGCGGGACAGCGCCTGTCCGCTGCGTCCCCCGGAGGCGCAGTGGATCAAGACTTGTTTGCCTTCGTAGGCCTTCACTTTGTCCAGGAAATCGGCGGCAAAAAAGTTGAGGTTCACCGCTCCGGGCAGGTGGCCCTCGCTGAATTCCTCCAGCGTGCGCACGTCGAGGATCACCATGGCCGGATTGAGTTTGAGGATACGTTCGGCTTCGTCTGGGGTGACATCCCTGGGGGCGGCTGCCGCCGGGATCAGTGGGTTTGAGGGGGCGGGCTTGTCAGCGGCGTGCATGGAGGAGGAGAGGGGTAGGAGGAGGAGGGCGGTGAAAAGGGGAAGGAGAGGGGTGCACTTCATGCTCTTCCTTACAACGAAACAGGCGGAAACTGAAGCGACTCCTTCTTGAAAGCCGCTTTCCAGCGGCGAGATTCGCCTTTAATGCGCTTGAGTGGCGATTCTGATTTCATACGGTGCCAATCTCCCCCGGAGGCGCAGTTGTAAACGAAAGTCATTTCATGCAGCCAATCCACACTTTCAACGTTGTCCCGACCTTGCCCGAGGTTCTCGAACCTCTCCGCGAAATTGCATTCAACCTCTGGTGGAGCTGGCAACCGGACGCACGCAGGCTGTTCCGCCATCTGGACCCGGATCTCTGGCACCGGACCAATCACAGTCCTCTGCGGATGCTGCAGCTGTGCCGGCAGGCAAGGCTCAGGGAGGTGGCCTTGGACGAGGATTTTAAGCGGCAAATGAAGTGCGTCTTGGAGGGGCTGCGCGCCTACCTGTCCGATCCGAATACATGGGGCAAGGCCCGCAAGGCGCATTCGTCGCTCAAAGGACCCGTGGCCTATTTTTCAGCGGAGTTCGGCTTCCACGAGTCGGTCCCCAATTATTCGGGGGGGCTGGGAATTCTTTCGGGGGACCACTGCAAGTCTGCCAGCGACCTGGACCTGCCCTTCATTGCCTTCACGCTCCTCTACAGGCACGGGTATTTCCGCCAACAGATCAACAAGGAGGGGTGGCAGGAAAGCATCCAGCTCAACCAGAACTTCTCCCACCTCCCCCTGGTTGAAACCTTTGATTCGGAGGGCAAGTCGCTTGTCATTCAGGTCAATATTTTGGGGGAAAGTGTGCGGGCAAAAGTCTGGCAGCTGCAAGTGGGCCGGATCAGCCTCTATCTGCTGGATACGGACCTGCCGGAAAACAGCGAGTCCGACCGCCTCATCACGGCCCAGCTTTACGGGGGCGACCTCGAAATGCGCATCCGCCAGGAAATCGTGCTCGGCATTGGCGGGGTGCACGCGCTCCATGCGATGGGAATCGTTCCTTCAGTCTACCACATGAACGAGGGCCATTCCGCCTTCCTTTCCTTGGAGCTCATTCGAAGGCAGGTGGCGGATTTCGGATTGGATTTTTACTCAGCCCTCCAGGTGGTCGCCTCTGGAAACATCTTCACCACCCACACCCCGGTGCCTGCCGGCAACGACGCCTTTCCCCTCGAGCTCATGAAGCGCTACTTTGCCGACTACCCAGGCAAGGTGGGCATTGATTTTGAGAAGTTCATGGGCTTCGGCCAGACCCGCAAACACGAGGGCGAGCCCTTTTCGATGACCATTTTGGCGCTGCGCACCAGCCGCCACGCCAACGGAGTGAGCGCGCTGCACGGGAAGGTTTCCCAGGGACTCTGGAAGGAGGTCTGGGACGGGGTGCCCCAGAACGAAGTGCCCATTACGAGCATCACCAACGGGATTCACACCCGTACTTGGATGGCTCCCGAGTTCGTCACCCTGTACGACAAGTATCTTCCCGGCTGGGGAGAGCGCCTCACGGACACGGATTTTTGGCGCGGCGTCTACGACATTCCCGACGAGGCACTCTGGGGAACCCACCAGGTCTTGAAGGCCAGGCTGATTGAGTTTGTCCACGAACGGGTGCGCAGCCAGCGGCTGCGTCTCGGGGAGTCGCCGGAAAAACTGCGGGCGGCCAACCGGTTGCTCAATCCGGAGGTGCTCACCATCGGGTTTGCGCGCCGCTTTGCCACGTACAAGCGAGCGACGCTTTTGTTTGCGGATCCGGATCGGCTGGTGAAGTTGATGAACAACACCGAACGACCCGTGCAGTTTGTGTTTGCCGGTAAGGCCCATCCGAAGGATGAGCCGGGCAAGAAGTTCATCCAGGAGGTGTATCGCTACAGCCGGATGCCGGAATTTGAGAGCCGCATCGTGTTTTTGGAGGACTACGATACCTATG
>CANJYI010000251.1 GCA_947478975.1 Chthoniobacteraceae bacterium | reverse complement strand
GTGCGTGTGCTGGGTTTCTCCGGACTCCCCAACGCAGGCGACGAAATGGTCGTGATGGAAAGCGAAAAGGCGGCGTCCATCCTCTCAGAAGAGCGGTTGAACTCCTCCCGCCTGCACAAGCTCGCCACACCAAGTCGCCCGACGCTCGAAACGCTCTTTGCCGACATGGCAGAGGGACAGCGCAAGGTTCTGAAGGTGATTTTGAAGGCGGACGTGCAGGGCTCCAGCGAAGCGCTGGTCAACTCCCTCCGCCAAATCCATAGCAAAAAGATTGATTTGGACATCGTCCACGCGGCAGTCGGACCGGTCACGGAAACCGACGTGCTTCTGGCGGCGGCTTCCAACGCGGTGGTCGTCGGATTCAACGTGAAGGTGGAGAACACCGCCGCTGGCACCGCCAAGCGCGAGGGTGTCCAGATAAAGCTCTTCTCGATCATCTACGAACTCCTTGACCAGATTAAGGAGGCGATGGTTGGTCTTCTGGATCCCGAAACCCGCGAAAGCGTGGTGGGCCACGCCGAAGTCAGGCGTGTATTTGATCTGGCAAAGGGCTGTGTCGCGGGTTGTTACGTCCAGGACGGGCGCATCCTGCGCGTGGGCCGGGCGCGTGTTCTACGTGGCCGTCAGGCAGTGTTCGACGGCGGGCTTTCAACGCTGCGCCGGTTTCAGGATGACGTGAAGGAAGTCCGCAACGGGATGGAGTGCGGCATTCGATTGGGCGGCTTCGACGACTACGAAGAAGGCGACATTATCGAAAGCTACATTCTGGAAAAGTTCCCACAGCAGCTGTAATCTTGTAAGTTATTCCGTCAGCCCCGCCGGGTTTTCCAGGTTCGCATTTGATGCGGGTCTGCGTGCGAGCGGCGGCTGACAGCACAGCCTGTTTTCACAGACTGCACCCCACAATGGCCAACCATAGACTCGAACGCATTAACGAAGTCCTCAAAAGGGAGTTCGGAGACATCCTCAGGCGGGAGATGGTTTTTGACGCGCAGTTGGTGACCGTCCAGCACGTCGACGTCACCCCGGACCTGCGCAACGCTCACGTCTACGTCTCGGTCATCGGAACCGACGCACAGGCGCACAAGGTGCTTTCCCAGCTGAACACCCGGCGCCCTTATCTTCAGTTTGTGCTCTCCCGCAGGATCACCATCAAGCACACGCCGACCATCCACTTCAAGCTGGACAGCGGTATTGTGCGCGGAACGCACATTATCAACCTCATGGACGAGCTCAACCTGCTGCCCGCAGTGGAGCCGTCGCCAGAGGAGCTCCCCAACGTGGAACCCGGCCCGGGCTCCGAAAGCGCCCACCCCCCAAGGCGGCGGAATCGCTAGCCGCTTTCCACTCGGCAGCCCCTGCTTCGGCGGCCGCCCATCCGGCGCACATCCAAGGATTTTGCGCCCCTCCCCTACTGACCTCAGATGAAATCCAATTCGAATTGCACCTTCTCGGAAATCGGAGCCGTTCTTGTGGAGCGGAGCCGCTTCCTTGTGCTCAGCCACATCCGCCCCGACGGCGACGCGATCGGCTGTTCCCTTGCGATGGCACTTTGTCTGAAGGCGATGGGAAAGGACGTCACAGTCTGGAACGAGGACGGTCTACCCGAGAGATTCCACTTCCTACCCGAATCAAAGCTCGTCGTCCGCCCGCCCCAAACCCCAGTGGCGTTTGACGTCGTGCTCGTGCTCGACACCGCTGTGCGCAACCGCGCGGGCGAAAACTGTCTGGCAGCGATCGCTCCGGGCGCGCTCTGGATCAACATAGACCACCACATCTCCAACGACCGCAAAGGGGACCTTGTCTACGTGGACGCGGAAGCGCCGGCAGCGGCTCAGGTGCTCTTCGAACTGTTCCAGCACTGTTCCCTGCCGGTAAGCGGAGCCATGGCGCAGGCGCTTTACACTGGGATTTCCACCGACACCGGCTCATTCCAGTATTCGAGCACCACGGCTCGCACCTACGAAATTGCAGCCCAACTGGTCCGGTGCGGTGTTGCACCGGGAGAAATCAACACGCAACTCTACCAAACAAACCCACGCCGAAGGCTGGAGTTGAAGCGTGAACTGCTCAATTTGCTCCTTTTCAGCGCCGAGGACCGTGTGGCGAGTTTTGCGCTTTCAGCCGAAACGGTGCGCCGTCTGGGAACCATCCCCGACGACACCGAAGGACTCATCGACACGCTCAGGGAAGTCGAAGGGGTGGTTGTCGCGGCATTTTTCGAGGAACTCGAGGGAGGGATGATCCGCATCAGCCTCCGCTCTAAGGATCCCCAGGTCAATGTGTGCACTGTCTGCGCCGAGTACGGGGGCGGAGGCCACACGATGGCGGCCGGCGCCCGGATTCCGGGAGAGATGGCCGCAGTGCAGGAAAAGGTGCTGGCCTCGATCGCCCGCCACTTGCCAGCAGGAAAAGTTCACTAAGCCCGTCGACTAGTTCCACGGCATTTGGCCAAAAATTTAATAGGACACCGAATTCATGCGACAACAGGATCCAGATGGAGTGCTGCTCATCGACAAGGCGGCGGGAATGACCTCTCACGATGTTGTCGCCTTGGTGCGGCGGCGTTTGGGAATTAAAAAGGTGGGCCACTGTGGCACGCTGGATCCGCTGGCGACGGGGCTGCTCATCGTGGTAGTGGGGCGCGGCACCAAGATTCAGGATCTACTCATGGCCGAAGACAAGGAGTACACCGGTACCATGCGGCTGGGGATCACTACCGACAGTCAGGATGCCGACGGACAGGTGGTGGAAACCCGTCCCGTCCCGGAACTCACCCGGGAGCAATTGGACGCCGCCTTCGCCAAGTTCCACGGGGATTTCTACCAGATGCCACCGATGGTCTCGGCCATCAAAAAGGACGGGGTGCCCCTCTACAAGCTTGCTCGGCAAGGCAAGACGGTGGAGCGCGAGCCCCGCTTTGTGCATGTTTTCGCACACGAAATCACGGGAGTGCATCTTCCGGAGATCGACTTCCGCGTCGTGTGCAGCAAGGGCTTCTACGTGCGCACGTATGCGTTCGACATTGGCGAGGAGCTCGGGTGCGGCGCGCACCTGGGGGCGCTGCGTCGAACCAAGTCCGGCCGCTTTGACGTCACCAACGCCATCACCGTGGACGAGGTCCGCAATGGCGATCCTGCGGAGGTACTTCGCAGAACCATTGATTTGCCAACCGTTTCGCGCCTCCGCGGGGCCTAGGGATTCCCCTTCCCCGACGCGGCGCGCCTCCTAGACAAACTTGCTGTCCCACCCCGGCGGTTTCTAGAGAACTCAGATGAAAGTGTTGCGCTCGATTGCTGAACTGACCGGGGTGCCGGCGCCCGTGGTTTTGGCGATCGGGGTTTTTGACGGCCTGCATCTGGGGCACCGTTCCGTCCTTTCTCGGGCTCTCCGTGAAGCGGAGCTCCTCGGAGGAACGGCGGTGCCGTTGAGCTTCGACCCGCATCCGGCACGGGTCCTCCGGCCGGAGCAGTCCCCCCTGCTTTTGACGGCCACCGAGCACAAGCTGCGGCTCTTGGCTGCCATGGGTTTTGAAAACACCCTGCTTCTCGCCTTCGACGCCGCCTTGCGCGCCACCTCGGCGGAAGCGTTTGTCAGGAGCCTTGCCGCGGCGGCCCGTCCCCTCGCCGCGGTCTGCGTCGGCCACCAATGGTCCTTTGGGCGGGGGCGGGAGGGAAACTTGGAACTGCTCGCGCAGTTGGGGGCGGAACTGCACTTTGAGGAAATCGGGGTGCCGGAGGTGGAATGGGAGGGGGAGCCGGTCAGCAGCACTCGGATCCGCAACGCACTGGCCACCGGAAACCTCCCCCTCGCAAGCCAGTTGCTGGGGCGCGGCTACACGGTTCTGGGCGAGGTCTGCCACGGCCGGGCCCTCGGGCGGACAATAGGATTTCCCACTGCGAACCTAGCGCTCTTTAACGAGCAACTTCCCCCCAATGGAGTGTATGCCGTCCGCGTGGCCCTCCTCGCCGAGGACGGCCGGGAGCTGCCGTACCGAGGGGTTGCGAATCTGGGCGTGCGCCCCACCGTGGACGGGGGCGGAGAAGCCCCCTCGCTGGAGGTGCACCTCTTTGATTTTGACGGAGACCTCTACGGAAAGCGCTTGGAGGTCGAGTTTGTGTCCTTTTTGCGGGAAGAAAAACGCTTCGACTCGCTCACCCTTTTGCAGGAACAAATCGCTCGCGACGTAAACCACGCCCGCAGCCTCCTGCCGCACTGAAAGTTTGCCTCCGGGACGCCTCTCGGAGAACACTTCCCCCCACTATGCACCAGCCCATCGGATTCGCCATTGTGGGAGCCGGCATGATCGCCGAGTTCCACGCCACCGCCATTTCCCAAGTCCCCGAAGCCCGGTTGGTCGGGGTATATTCACGCAGGCCGGAGCAGAGCGCTGAGTTTGCCAAAAAGTGGGGCATCAAGGCGGTGAGCAGCATCAAAGAGCTCTCGCAAGACCCGCTGGTCCAAGCGGTGTGCATCACAACCCCAAGCGGCGCGCATGCCGAATCGGCGGTCCCCCTTCTGAAGGCGGGGAAAGCGGTCTTGTGCGAGAAGCCGATGGACGTCACGCTCGAAGCCGTAGACAGCATTCTCGCGGCGGCCCGCGAAGGGGGCGGCGTGCTCGCCGGCGTCTTCCAGAACCGCCTCGGACGCGCCGCCCAGCTCCTCAAGGCAGCGGTCACCGCAGGGAGGTTCGGCCAACTCAGCCTGAGCAGCGCCTACATCAAGTGGTGGCGCTCAGACGCCTACTACACCTCTTCCAACTGGAAGGGCACCTGGGCGCTGGACGGCGGCGGCGCCATGATGAACCAAGGCATCCATGCCGTCGACCTT
>CANJYI010000250.1 GCA_947478975.1 Chthoniobacteraceae bacterium | reverse complement strand
TGATCAGCAACTTCAGATCTTTCAGCGCTGAGGTCCAAAAGGATCCGGAGCTGGCGGCCCTCCTGGACGGCCTGCGCAAAAAGTTTGCCTCCACGCACTCCCAACTGGACGCACAAGCCCGGGCGGCCTTCGTGCCGGTCAAGCACACCATCACGGTCACCTCGCTGTAAGGCGGGCCGCCACAGCCTGTGTACCTGCTGCTGGACGTGGCAGCCTTCGCTGACACCCCGGATCACCTGTAGTTTCAGAAAACGGGCCGGCCCCTATCTCCTCGTCCGGGGGGCGAGGGGCCACGCCTCTTGAAAAGCACCCTGCGGGCGATGAACGCAGAAAGCGCATTCGGCGAACTTATCCGACGAACGTGTGTTTTACCAAAACCGAACACCACGCTCACACCAGCCTCCAGCCGGGGCGGTATTCGCGGCGCAGAAACCGTTCGGCGTCCGGGGCGTTGGGAATGCGCATGTTTTTAGCGTCCCACTCGATCTTCTTCCCAGCGCGGAAAGCCACATTGCCTAGATGGTTCGCCTCGGTCAGGCGGCCGCTATAGCCGAAGTTGCAGGTGGTCGGAGCCCCGGTCTTGCAGGCGTGCAGCCACTCCTTGTGGTGGCCGATGGAGTCTGGGATCGTCGGTGACGGGGGCACAAAGCCTGCAAAATCCTTCTCCGGAAGCAGCACGTACTTGCCGTAATCGGCCAGCAGCATCCCCTTCTCCCCGACAAAAAGCACGCCGCTGGGCCACTGCGGAATCTCCTTCTGCTCCCACTGCGGGGGCTTGTGGGAGCCTTGGTGCCAGACCACCTTCACCGCGGGACGCCCGTCCCTCGGGCCGTACTGGTAGGCGGCGCTCATCGAGGCCGGCGCCAGCTCCGGATGCGGCGGCGGTCCGCTCGCCTCAATCGACAACGGCGCGTCCAGGTTGAGCGCCCAAAAGGGGAGGTCGTTCCAATGGGAACCCAAGTCGCTCATCGTACCGTTGCCAAAGTCCCACCACCGGTACCATTTGTTGCCAGGAATATAGATGTTGTTGAAGGGGCGCCAAGGCGCAGGACCGATCCACAGGTCCCAGTCGAGTTCGGGCGGGACCGGATCCACCTCCGTGGGGCGCTCCTGGGTGCTGAAGCGGTCTCCGTTGGCCTTGGCGTCGGCGTCGCTCTGCCAGCCCCAGGTCCGGTTCACCCAGACGTGCACCTCCTTGACCGCGCCGATCGCCCTGCCCTGGATCAGCTCTACCACCCGCCGGTAGTTCGTGCCCGCGTGGATCTGGGTGCCCATCTGCGTGGCCACCCCGGCCTTCAGGGCAGCCTCGGTCACGACCCTCGCCTCGTAGACGTCGCGCGTCAGCGGCTTTTCGCAATAGACGTGCTTTTTGCGCAGCAGCGCGGGCAGCGTCGCAAACGCGTGCGTGTGCTCGGTCGTCGACACCACCACCGCGTCAAACTCCCCATCCTTGAGCGTGTCGTACATCTTGCGGAAATCCCGGAACTGTCTGGCAGCCGGATAGCGCTTCGCCGCGCCGCTCAGACTCAGTTCGTTCACATCGCAAAGCGCCACGATGTTTTCCCCGGCGATGCTCCCCAGGTTTGCCGCCCCCCGTCCCCCGCAACCGATGACGGCCACGTTGAGCAGGCTGTTGGGCGACTGGCTGCGCAGGATCGCCGGGAACCCAAGCAAACCGGCGGCGGTGACGGTGGTTTGCCGGAAAAACTCGCGGCGCGTAGGGGAGGACAGGTTTGGAGGCATGGGGGCGGGTTTTACGGTTGGAGAATTCAACAAGAAAGGGAAGCGGGTCGGATTGAGTCCGGCCGGGTACGGGGAAGACCGAGGAGGCCTAGGTGAGGCCCTGGATGGGTTCTCCCTGGTAAAGCATGTGCGGCCTTTGCAGCGGATCGTGCCATTCCATGGTGCGGGGAATGCCGAGCGCCTGATAGATCGTCGCGGCCAAATTCTCGGGCTTCTGCGGGGCGCTGACCGGATAGGCCCCCTTTTTGTCGGTGGCTCCAATCACCGTACCGCCGCTGACCCCGGCGCCCGCGAGCAAAACCGTTTGGGCGGCGCCCCAGTGGTCGCGCCCGGGAAACCTGGCCCCCGGCAGCGTCGAGATCTTCGGGGTGCGCCCGAACTCGCTGCCCATGACCACGAGCGTGTCGGACAACAGACCGCTTGCGTCCAGATCCTCGAGAAAAGCGCTCACCGCCCTGTCCATGGGCGGCAGCAGGAAATCTTTGAGATTGGGGAAGGCCGACTGGTGGGTGTCCCAGGACTCGTTGTTGCCGAGGTTGACCTGGATGAGGCGGACGCCGCTTTCCAAAAGCTGGCGAGCCATCAGCAGAGACCAGCCGAAACTGTTGTCGCCGTAGCGCGCGAGGGTGGCCGGGGGGGTCTGACCGAGGTCGAAGGCCTGGCGCACACTCTGGTCGGTGAGCAGGGAGACGGCCGCCTCGCGGTAACGGTCGAAGGCGGTATCCTCGATGGACTCCGCCAGTCGCCGGGACTGTTGCTCCAGCGAACTGCGCAGGGAAAGTCGGTCGAGCAGACGCTGGTTGGTGAGCCCTTGGGGCAGGGAAAGGTGGGGTGCCTGGAAAACCAGCCGGTCGTCCTGGAGCGCGCCTTTTTCATGGTGAAACAGATACTCCGGATAGGCGCCGTAATGCGCCGAATGGTAGGGCGACATTTCCAGAAACCACGGGTCGTGCGCCTTGCCAAGTTGTCCGGCAAACTGACCTTGCAGGAACCGGCCCTCTCGGTGCTGGAGCTTGTCGGGAAGCACCAGCGCAGGGGGGAGATTGTGCAGGGGCGGCAGGATGGACCCGGCCAGGGCGACCATGCCCGGCCAGTCCGTCTCCTTGGGCTTGGTCCGGTCGAAGCCTGCTGGCAGTTCGGAGCGGCCCGTGAGCATGATGTGGTGCGCACCGGAATGGTCGTTGGAAGGGTGCGTCAGGGAGCGGACCAGGGCGTATTTGTGGGCCAACCGCGCCAGCTTCGGCAGATGCTCGCAAACCTGGATCCCGTCCGCGCTAGTGGAGATCGGGGCAAACTCCCCGCGAAACTCCAGCGGCGCGTCGGGCTTCATGTCGAAACTTTCGTGCTGGGCGAGTCCCCCAGAGAGGAAGATGTACACCACCGAGCGGGCCTTGGCCGCGGGCAAACCGGCCGGAGGTTGCCCTCCGGAGGGGTTCCGCAAGGCGGCATCCCCTCCCAGTGCGCGCAGGGCGGAAAGGTGGTTTGTGCCCAGTCCGAGCAGGCCGATGGCTCCCGCCTGGAGAGCGTGACGCCGGGACAGACCGTGGGAGGGATGCGGCTGCATACTGCACTGACTAGCCAACTGATGAAGCCCAGTCAAACCCCACCTTGCAAAAGAGTTCCAGCCGTCAACAAACACTAACAAAGCCCGTCCCGAATGGTTATACTTCCCCAGAGAATGAACCCACTTCGCACACCCCAGCGAGAGGCGTCCCCCACCCGCGCACTCCTGACCGGAACCGCCCTGGCCTTTCTGGCGGCACCCGCCCTCAGCGCGGCACCCGGAACCGCTGCGCCGGTTTACGAAACGCAGATCCGCCCGATCTTCAAGGCCCACTGCACCCACTGCCACGGCGAGGAGCCCAAGCCCGGAGGCGGCGTGGATCTGCGCCTGCGCCGCTTCATGGACGGCCAAACCAAAGACGGCTCCCCCCTGCTCCTGCCCGGGAACCCGGCCGAAAGCGAAATCCTGCGGGTCATCCGTGAGGGCGAAATGCCCAAAAAGGGAAAGAAACTCAGCGCCGACGAACTCGCGAAACTCGAGGCCTGGGTGGCGGCGGGCGCGAAAATCAGCGTTTCGGAGCCGGCCACTCTCCCCCCCGGACCCTACATCACAGAGGAGGACCGCACCTTCTGGGCGTTCCAGCCCGTGAAGAGCCCGCCGGTTGCCTCGCTGCCGCCAATTGCAGAGACCCCGCCCATCGACGCACTCATCCGCCAAAAGCTGCTTCAAAACGGGCTCGATTTCGCCCCCGAGGCCGAGCCGGCCACCCTCCTGAGGCGGGTGACCCTCGACCTGACCGGCCTCCAGCCTACCCCCGAGGAAACGGCCGCCTTTGTGGCGCTCGCGCCCGAAAAGCGTCCCGCAGCCTACGAGGCCGCCGTCACCCGCCTACTCGGCTCTAAATCCTACGGGGAACGATGGGCCCGCCACTGGCTCGACGTGGTCGGCTATTCCGACACCAACGGCTATGCGGACGCGGATTCCGTGCGTCCGCACGCCTGGCGCTACAGGGACTATGTGATCCGCGCGATGAACGCAGACAAGCCCTGGAACCGCTTCATCCAGGAGCAGCTGGCCGGGGACGAACTCATCGGCGTGGCCCAGGGCAAGCTGGGCGAGGCCGTCCACGACCCCGCCAAGTTTGACGCCCTTGCGGCCACCGCTTTCCTACGCATGTCCCCCGACGGCACAGGCGACGCCGTGCCCGACGCCAACCTCGCCCGCAACCAAAGCGTCGCGGACACCGTGCGCGTGGTGAGCACCTCGCTGCTAGGCCTCACCGTGGCGTGCGCCCAGTGCCACGACCACCGTTACGATCCGATCACCCAGGTCGACTACTACCGAATGCGGGCGATCTTCGACCCCGCGCTCGACTGGCGCAAATGGCGCACGCCCGCCCAGCGGTTGGTCTCTCTTTACACACAGGCGGACCGGGACAAGGCGGCGGAGATTGAAAAAGCGGCCGTCCTCGTTGAGGCGGAGGCCAAAAAAATGGAGCGGGCCTTTCTGGACGAGATCTTTGAAAAGAAGATCCTCGAACTGCCCGAGGCAGACCGCGAGCCCTACAGGGAGGCCCGCGCCACC
>CANJYI010000249.1 GCA_947478975.1 Chthoniobacteraceae bacterium | reverse complement strand
CTTCACAGGGGTGACCAACATCCGTGCAGGCACTTTGGAAATCCGCCAGAGCGGGGCTCTGGGAAGCGGTCTGGTAACCATTGGGGGCTCAGCCAACCTGACGGTGAACATCGGCGCCAACGAACGTGTGTGGCTGGACAACAAAATCGCAGGTGACGGCTATTTGGTGAAGGAGTCCAGGGGCACCCTGACGGTGGGATCCGCAGGCAATCAGTTTCTCGGCACCCGGCTGGAAGAGGGGGTGCTCGAAGTCGCCTCCGGCACGGCGCTGGGCAAAACGTTGTTGCTCAATGGCGGAACGTTAAGTGTGTCCAAGGACGTCGATTTCAACGTGCCTGTGACGGTTGGCGGGAGCATGACCGTGGCGCCCGGGGTGGGAAGTGTGACCGAAATGAGCGGCGGCTTCTCGGGCAACGGGGTGCTGACCAAGGCGGGTGCCGGCACGTTGCAGTTGAGCGGGACGCTGACCGTCAGCTCCGGAGTGTTGGAGGTGGTGAATGCGCAAAGCGGAGCGAGCGGTCTTGAAAAGGCGGGTCTGGGCACGCTGCTTTGGAGCGGCTCGGGAAGCGTGCGCGGAGCGGCTCAGGTGAGCGCGGGCACTTTGCAAATGGCGGGGGACCAGATTTTGCGCGATGTGACAAAGATGGGCACGGGTAAGATGGAGCTTCTCGGGAACTCAAAGTTTTTGGGAACGACCGTGCTTCAGGCGGGGACCGTGGTGATCAAGACAAGCACGGCTCTTGCGGAGGTGCCTCTGCTGGTCGTGGGGGGGAAGGACTCGGTGGGTTCATTTCTGGATGTCACCGCCGTTTCGGGAGGCCTTGTGGTGGGGGCCTCAACCAACCAGACGCTCAAGGGCAGGGGGACGATTCTTGGAAGTGTCTCCATTGAGACACAGGGCTACCTCGCTCCGGGCAACTCGATCGGCACGCTCACGGTTGGCAGCATTTTCTTTGTGCCCGCTTCCTTCTATGAGGCCGAGTACCGCGTTGCCGGAAGTTCGGTGTCAAGCGATCTGCTGCGGGTTCAAGCCCAAGCTCCCAAGCTCAAGCTGGACCCCCTTCCCGGTGACTTTCAGGCGTCCGCTGGCGGCTCCGGACTGGCGACCCTCACCGGTGGCTACGTGCTCCCCAAGGCGGAGGTGCGCCTGCCGGATTTCAGCCCCCACTCCTTCACCATCCTGAGCGCGAGTGCAGGGGTCGTGGGCCAGTTCGACGCCGTCCGCCAGACGGCTGCGATTGGAGCCTCGCTTGTTTATTCGGATGCGAGTGCGAGCGACCCTTTGCTGCTCAGTGGGAAGGTGAACACCGTGAAGATGGTCCTGCAACGGGTCCCCTATGAAGTGCTCGGCGGCCGCGGGGTGGGAGGTCGTGTCGGTGCCGTCCTTGATTTGAATCTTTCCACAACCGACGCCAACTTGTCCTCGCTGTTGGACGGACTGGACGCGCTGCAAACCATCGCGCAGGTGCAAGGCGTGCTTGGACGGATCAATCCCCAAGCCTACGCGGAGACCTATGCGCTTGCCGTGAACCGTCTGCAGGGTGTGCAAAAAACGCTTTCAGACCGGCTCACCTCCCTTGGTGCGGCATCGGTTCGTTCGCGCGCCGGGCATTCCCTCGCACCGGCGGCGGAGACGCCATGGAGCGCGTGGACCAACGTCTATGGAAGTTCAGGCATCAACAACGCGCAGGCGCCCTTGAGCGGTGGCTCCACCTGGAACAATTACGGAAATGTCACGGCGGTGGAACGCGGGTTTGGGGCGCTGACCTTTGGCCTCTTTGGCGCGGTCGGGTCGGCCTCCAGTCAGCTCAAATCCCCCGAATCCACAATCACCGCAGAGAGCTGGCATACCGGCCTGTATTCGAGCCTGCCCTTAAACGAGAGGATCTTTTTGGACTCGTCCCTCCTCTACGGCCAGGCGAACAACGTCATCAAGCGGCCCCTTCCCTATCTGGCATCTGGAACGGGTGCCCGCGGGGAGGCCGAGAGCGAGGAGTGGCTCCTCAATCTGGGCTTCGGGGTGCAATTGGTTCCCAAGAAAACAGACTGGAGCGCCGTGTTGAGTGCGGGTTTCTCGTACGGGAACATCCGCATGAGTGCGGTGAAAGAAACCGGCGCCGGCGGGCTGGGGGTGAACGCCGCGGGTTCCAGCAATACGACGGCCAATGGGCGGATGGGGTTTGAACTCGCGAAGGATTGGCGTCTGCGGGGCATCCCCGTGCGGACGGTGGCAAGCGTCTCCTGGACCCATGATTTTGAGGCGGACCCAAAATCCCTCCGGGCTCAGTTGCAGGGCAGCCCGGGCGATGAGTGGATGGCCACCAGTGCGGAGCGCTTCCCGGACGCGTTGCATGCGGGGATGGCTGTGGAGGTGGGCTTGAGCGAGCGGCGTACCCTGAAGATCTATGGGGAACAAGAAGTGCAGCAAAGCCGCAGCGTCCTGCACGGAGGGGTGACTTTCATCCTTGGATTCTAAACTTCGACCGTCGGGGTTGTTTCAATCGCTGCGAATCATTGCCGTTTCCTGAGCGGACCTACGAATGCATCACCTGGCCGCCGTCGACGCTGATGGTCTGCTCCGTGATGTTCCGCTGCGAGATACAAAGCCATCGCACCGAACTCTGGGGGAGTCTGCCAACGTCCACCCGGGGCTGCTTTTGAGCGCATCGCCCCACCCCATTCTTCGTAGGACTGGCGCTCCGAAGGAGCCAGTCGCTGGCGGCCATCATGGGGCGCCCATTCAGGGCTTGGGATTTGTAACGGATCCTACCCATGGCGTTGTCATGGGCTGCGAGTGGTGTGCTCCTTGTAGGGGGGAGCGGATGCGTGGTCTTCCGGTCGACAGCCCTTCACCCCCCTGTTTCGGTGGTCTTGGGAGCGTGTACGCGTGAAATTCTGCGGTACGCAAACCAGAGGAGGACCGGAACGAGCACGCTGAGGGCGGTTGCGGCGGTCGAGTCTGCGCGCCCAAGGTGGCCGATGTAGGCGAAGGCGAAGCCTGCGGGAATCGCGCCTAGCAGAGAGGCGGCGAGGAAATCGCGTGGCGGAAAACGACTGAGCCCTGCGAGACAGGCGATCGCCTCGCTGAGGACTGGCAGGCAGCGGGAGACGGCGATGCAGGCGCCGCCTGTCCGGGAAAACCATGCGGCTGCTGCGGCAAGGCTTTCCTCTCCGGAGAGACGCACGGCAATCGGGCGCCCGAGGTGCCTGGAGAGTTGGTAGGCGAGCTGGGCGGAGAGGAGCAGGCCTGTGGAGGAGACGAGGCCGCCGGTGAACGGGCCGTAGAGCCAGCCAAGGGCGGACATGACGATGGTGCTCGGAATGGGAAGAAACAGGTCGGCGATGAGGAGGGTGATTCCAATGAGCCATGCGTACCGGCGGTTTTGTTCGAGGAGCGCACGCATGGCGTCCGGGCTCAGGAGGGTTTCGAATGCACTGCCCCAGACAAGAAAGGGGACGATGATGGCCGCCAGCAGAAGTACCAGGACGAGCCAGATGCGGTGGAGCCGGGGCATGGGATAAGAGGGGGGTGGAATTTGCCAGGGGGGCCTCGCAGCCGGAGCGTCCCATGGCGCCGAGCCGCATGGGTTTCCACGAGAGTGTGGATGGTACGGCCTTGGTAAACAGGGCAAACTTTTCCTTTCGATTCGCCGAGCCTGACCACCCCAACAGGTGCGCATGGCAAACGGAGCGGAAAGCACGCTGATCCACCTTTCACAATGGGGGGACCTCGGTTATAGGAAAGTCTGTGCTTCCGGCGTCCAAATCCCCTCTCTTCCGTATCGGAATTGTTGCGTCCGTCCTTTTGGGCTTCTTGCTGTTGGCGGAGGGGGCGCTGCGCTTTGGCCTCTCCGAGCGGAGGCTCCGGGATGGAATGAGCAGAGCAACCGGGATGACGGTGCAGTTTGAGAATTGTTCCGTTGGAGTGCTCGGTGGGATTGCGTTGCGTGGTTTGACTGCAACCGGCGGGAATGGGGACTCTCTTTCGGCGCAGTCGGTTGTGGTGCGTCCCAACCTGTGGGCGTGCTTGCGGGGGAAGCTCAGGTTTGAGGAGGTACGTGTCCTTGACGTACGTTTTGTGCGGATGGAACCGGCGGCGAAGGCGGCAACGGCCCCACCAGGGCCGGCGGATGTCGCGGGAAAACAGGAAGGACCTAGAGGGGGCGGCCTCCACGGGGTGCTCAAGGTGTTTGGCATGGCAAAGCGGGTCACGGTGTCCAACGCAGCCATAGACTGGATGAAATCCAACGGCAGTGTGCGCACCCAGCTCGAGGGAGCAGAGCTCCGGTATGTTGAGACGGCTCCAGGAGAGGGGAGCGGTGAGCTGAGTGCGCAGCGGATGATGTGGCAGGAGTTGCTGGCCGTTGAGGCCGTGAATGCGCGGCTGAATCTCAAGGCGGAGGTGCTCACACTCAAAGACTTCACCGCACAATGCGGGGGTGGAAAACTCGCGGGTGACGGGGGCGTAAATTTCGGCGAGCAGTTGCGCTTTGAGGTGAGGCTTTCGGCGGACAACGTGGATCTCGGAAGGATGAGCCAGGAGCTGCCGTCGCTGCGGGTCTCAGGGCTGGCTGACGGACGCCTCCAAATGGAGGGATTGGCGCAGGCGCAGCAGACCTGGGTGGGCGCCGGGGAGCTGACCGTGGTAAATGGAATGTTCAAGGGTCTGGGCGTGCTCCAGATGCTGGGACAGGTTTTTCAAGTCCAGGAACTGGCCCAGTTGAATGCGCGCAGAGCACACTCCAAAATCCGGATTGCCGACAAGAAGGTGTCGCTGGAAGACCTTGAGATTGACGCGGGCGACATCCAGTTGACCGCTCCGGGAGTGGTCGACTT
>CANJYI010000248.1 GCA_947478975.1 Chthoniobacteraceae bacterium | reverse complement strand
GAAGAACTTTCCGTCTTGGGCGGGGCCGAAAGATCGTCATCTGGACGCAGCTGGAGCTTTGCCCCGGCGGGCTTGGTTTCCTTTTGAGCCGGCTTGAGTTTTGGGCCCACATAATCCGGCCGCGAAACAGTGTTCACCTTCGACTGCATTTCCTTGCGCGCCTCCGCCTTTTTGCCGTCAACCACCGGTTCGCGCTGGGTTTCGATCGCATCGGCTCCCAGTTCCGCCTTCATCGTGTCGAGACGCTTCTTGGCAAAAGTCGCCTCTTCCGTGCCGGGATGGTTTTTGAGGATCTCTTTGTAATAAATTGCGGCAGCCTTCGTCTTGCCGGTTTTCTCATAAAACTTGGCAGCGTCCAACGTAGCTTTGCGACGGTTGGACTCCAAAAGCTGCAGGTTCTCGCGGGCCTGCGGGACTTTCCCGTTTTGCGGGGCGCGGTTCAGGTAGTCCTCGAAGGATTCCTGCGCACGCACCCGGTCCACCGAATCGTAGGAGCCGCTTTTGACGTTGCGCAACCGGATGTAGCCCATCTGGTACTGGGCGTCGTCAGCGACGGGATCCGAGGGGAAGCGTTCGATGATTTGTTGGTAGGAGGAGAGCGCCTCCGCATCCTTACCCTGACGCTCCATGACCATGCCCCTAAAAAGCATCACCTGCGGGGCGGAACGGGCGTAGGGCGCGCGCTTCAGAATCGTGTCGAACATCTCCTCGGCCCGCTGGTTGGAGGCGAATGTTTTGACGCCAAAAAGCCGGCGTTTTTCGCCGTTCATGTAGCGCTTTCCGAGGGCGAACATCGCGTCCAACGCAACGGTGAACTGCTTGCTTTCGGGATTCTTGACGAGCAACTGGTCGTAGGTTTCAAATGCCTCTTCAAACTTGTTTTGTCTCTCGAGGAGGTCCCCCAGCTTGAGGCGGGCTTCCGCTGTTTGCTGCGAAAGCGGAAAGGCACGGAGCAGCCCGCGCAAGGCATCGCGCGCTTCGGAAAGCTTGTTTTTCTTGATCAGGTCGTCGGCAAACTGGAGTTGCAGTTCGGCAGTTTTGGCCGTGCTTTTGGTGCCGGCGAGGCTGCTCAGCAGGCCTCCGCCCTCCTGTTTCCATCCCTCGTTCGGTCTGTATACCAGATCCGCAGGTGAGGTCCCTGCGGCGCAGAGGTACAGGAAACCAGCGAGGCCTGCGCTGCTGAAGCGGGTCAAGCGAGTGAGCGCGCACAATTGAAGGCGCGTCGAAATCGGCGGCGTCGCGGCGGCGGCTGAATTTGGGGTGGAACGATGCATCACAACTAAACTTAATTCAGGGTGTGCCGAGCGTCAAGGAAGGCCCCTTGAATTGCTCGCAGCCTCATTCTAGGCGCCCCAGCAGCCATTCGACTGCCTCGACCAGGCCGTCCGCCATGTGGGTCGCCAGCGGGGCGGCCTCGAATTCCTCCGCGCGTCCGTGCCCGGTTCGAACCAAAATCCCACCCGCAAGCGCTGCGTTCCTGCCGCAGGCCAGATCAATGGCCTTGTCTCCAATGATCCAGGAGCGCTCCAGCGACAGATTCCAATCCCGGGCGGCTTCCAAAAGCATTCCGGGGTTCGGCTTGCGTCGCGGCGACTGCGAGTCTGCGGCATCGGGGCTCATGTAGGTGGCGTCCAGCGTGCCTGGCCCTAGCAATTCCAGCAGCCGAGCGTGGACGCTTTCGTAGGCGGTGGGCGTGATGAGGCCCCTGGCGATACCGCTTTGATTTGTCACCAAGACGGTCCGAAACCCTGCCGTGCGGAGTGCCCTCAATGATTCGGCCACCCCCTCGAAAACCCGCACATGGGCCGGGTCCGCACAGTAGTGGACCTCCTCCATCAAGGTGCCGTCCCTGTCGAGAAAAACGGCTGCACTTTGTTTTTGCGCCACCATTGGTTCAGGCCGGAAAGCTCGAGAGCAGCTCGGCGCGCGAAACGATGGCGGTCCCCAGCTTACCCACGACGATTCCGGCCGCATGGTTGCTGATCTCGGCGGCCTCCACCGGGGTGGCTCCGCCCGCCAAGGCGGCCGTGAACGTGGCAATGGCGGTGTCGCCGGCGCCCGAAACATCGAAAACTTCCTGGGCGCGCGTGGGTGTATGGTAGGGCGGCGCGTCTGGCTGAAACAGCATCATCCCGTGTTCGCTGAGGGTCACCAGCACAAGGTTGCATCTCTGGATGTCTAGCAGACGGCGGCCGACCTCCAGCAGTGCCGCATCTGCAAGTGGGGGATCCACTGGCTCGGTCCAGGGCATTCCCGCCGCACGGAAGGCTTCGCCCCGGTTGGGCGTGATCCCCGTGACATCCCTCCACAACACGGGGTTCGAGGGCTTTGGATCAACCAGCACGAGCACCCCTGCCTCGCGTGCGGCCTGGGTGAGGCCGTCGGCCAGGGATTGGTCGAAAAGGCCCTTGTCGTAGTCCTCCAGAATGACGGCATGCAGGCTGGGGAGCTGTTCCTTGAGGTGGGCGATCACACTCTCACGGTTTTCCTGGGAGAGGGTGTATCGGCGCTCCCGGTCCACCCGGACCATCTGCTGGGTGCGGGCAACAATCCGTGTTTTGCGGATGGTCTGGTAGCCCGGGTCGTGCAGGACGCGTTGGAGTTCGATTCCCGCGCCCGTCAGCAAAGAGCGGAGCTTGTCGGCGTCTGCGCCGTCCCCCACCGGGCCCAGCATGCGCACGTGGTCAACCAGTTCGCGGAGGTTGCGCGCGACGTTTGCCGCGCCCCCTGCGTGGTAGCTTTCCCGCACAACCTCCACCACGGGGACGGGAGCCTCCGGCGAGATGCGGGAGACTTTGCCCCAGATGAACTCATCCAGGATCATTTCACCTATGACGAGGATCCGGGAGGAGGAGGGGAGCAGTTGGTTGACTCGATTACGGTCCATGGCGTTTAGACGTGAAGGGCTTCCGTGACGGCGGCGAACAGAAGCGGGACGTTGATTTCGTGATGTCCGATCAAATAGTAGCCCATACCCCCGAGCGCGGTCGGGCGGCGTTGTACATTTTCGGAGGGACGGTAGTGCCGGGTCATGTCGAGGGTGGCGGTGGTGAATTTTTCCACCGGGTGGCCCAGATTGCGCGCCACCGTGAGCGCCTTGAGAAAGACTTCGGGCATGATGACGGCGCTGCCCACGTTGAGGACGACTCCCCCTTCGAGTTGCGCGCAGATGGACGCAAATTTCTGGAAGTCCGCATAACTGGTGGCTCCGAGCGCGGCGCCGTCGCAGGCGGGGTGCTGGTGGATGATGTCGGTGCCCACGGCAATGTGCACCGTCACGGGAAGGCCCAACTCGACTCCAGTGGCCAGCAGCGAGAGGGAGCGGTTCGGGAACTGGTCCATCGCCTGGCCCAGTGCGGTGCCAGCGCCCAGCCCCAGGTTGGCGCCGGCCCGCAGGGCCTGGTTCATCAGGCGTCCCGTTTCTTCCGCCATTCCAAAGCTGCCGTCGTTGAGGCCGCGCTGGACGTCTTCGCTGGTCTCCCCTTGGAAGCAGAGTTCAAAATCATGGACTGCGGCCGCCCCGTTGAAGGCTACAGCCGAAACAATCCCACGCCGCATCGCATCAATCAGAATGGGATTGAGGCCCACCTTGATCGGATGGGCGCCCATCATGAGCACGACCGGCCGGCCGGCGCGCACTGCGGCGGCCATCGCCCCAGCGACCGCGCGCAGATCCCGGACCGCAAGGAAGGCGGGCAGGCTGTCGAGAAAAGCATCCAGTCCCGCGCCCGCGACGTGGGGACGCGCAAAACTTTCCACCGCAACTTTGTTGGAGCGGTCTGCCACCGGGAAGGTCCGGACCTTGGAGAAATCAAGTGGAGGAAAGCGCATTTATGGAAAGGTAGTTTGAAAAAGTAGGAAATCAGCCGGCACCGAAGAAAAACCAAACTGCCGCCGGTCGCTCCCCTTCCGGGACGTGTTCACTGTCGGTAATTTTCCGCTGACTCCTAGCGGAACGGGTAGTCATCCGCAGATGACGCTGATTTTCACAGATGCTCTTTGTGGTTTTCTCTAATCTGTTCAATCCGTCAAATCTGCGGATACGTCTCTGAAAAAGCCTCTTTTTGGGCCGTGTCTGCGGGTTTCGGTCCCCGAACTTGGGTTTAATTGACCGTGACCACGCTCTAGTAGGATTGGAAGGCAAGCCAGGCGTTCCAGCCTGAAAAAGCCGCCGCCAAAACGAATGCCACAAAGAGCCCGGAACGGCTTGTGCGCCCCAGCTGAAAAAGCAAGGTCAGCGCCAGAACGGTCAGCGCTCCCATTGCTGCGTAGCTCGCCCAGATGGGTTTACCGTCAAACACCTCGAGGGACTGGACGACAAAGCCGGGGAGCGCCGGCCAAGATTTGAGCCAGACCATGCGCTTCTCGTCCCAGGGGCCTGGACGGAGCAGAATCCAGCTAAACGGCAGGTACAGCGGAAGGAGCAGGAGCAAGAAGACCCAAAGGCGACCGGGGCGCTGGGATTCGGTGAGCGGGAGCAGGAAAAGTTGACTGCGCTTGGGCATGTGTTGGATCCGAAGGTGGAAAGTGAAGCTGGCCGGTTTGTAAGCGGTTTTGCGTACCGAGGGAAGCTGAAGCGCGCGGTCTGTGGGCTTGGACGGACGGGCACCTTAGGGGCGCAGCCAGCGGGCCAAATCCCGGGCCGCGTAAGTGATGATGCGGTCGGCACCCGCGCGCCGGAATGCGGTCATCATCTCAAGAAGAGTTGTCTTTTCGTCCAGCCAGCCTTGGGCCGCCGCGGCCTTGAGCATGGAGTACTCGCCGCTGACCTGGTAAGCGATGGTTGGGACACCAAACCGTTCCTTCACTCTCCAGATGATGTCTAGGTAGGCCAGGCCGGGTTT
>CANJYI010000247.1 GCA_947478975.1 Chthoniobacteraceae bacterium | reverse complement strand
ATCCGGCATGGAGTTCCAGAGAAAATACGACAGGCGCGCGGCCAGCGCAGCGTCATCGAGCCGCCCCGCCGGCTCGATGCGATACAGAAAATCCGGTGAGCACAGCGCAATGCGATACGCCGACCGCATCGCCGTCTCAAAGCAGTCACCGGCATGCAGACGCGCCTCCACTTGGGCGAGGTATTGCTTACGCACCCTTACCTCGACCTCACGGCGGAAGGCCCTGGGGAGGAATACGGCGAGCAGTCTGTCGGCATCGGCCAGCGGCTGCTCGCTGCGCACGGTCCAGATGCCCTTGGTTGTATCCGGGCGATTCGGCGCCTGCGTTTCCTGTCTGAGCAGCTTCCTCACCGGCTTGCGGATATCCTTGTTCTCCTCGGGTTTGAACTCGGTGATTGGTAGGTCACCAAAAAGCATCCGGTGTGCCTGCGGGGGCCATACCTCGTGGATCGGCCCGTCGATCTCCAGCCAGTCGCTGGCGATACCGGGACCGGTGAAGGCCATCGCACGGCCTTTGCGCATAAAGTTCACCACCGGTGCCAGCGAGGCCGTGTTGAACCCGATGGTGTCCTTGAAATTCAGCCAGGTCTCAAACTCATGCACCTGCGGCGTCAACGAAGGCGCATCGAAGTATCCGAGTAAATCGCTCGGATGCCCGCCACCACGCCCATTTTCCTCCAAATGCACCACATCTAGCCGGGCCGCTTCCTTGCCGCGCGCAGGAAGCACCTCGCCCTTATCCCAGTGGAAACTCCAGAGCGAGGCGCGCAACCGGTAGCGTCCGGAGTAGATGGCCGCAAAGTCGTAGAAGTAAGGCTTGAACGATTCGTCCTCGTTGCGAAACACCCCTACGCTCGCACCATTCCTTACGCTCTCACGCGCGAGTGAAACGTGCTCGGCGGCGCCCACATGGGAGTGTTCCCCTGAGGCGGGAAAAGTCGTGTCCCGCTTCTGATCCTTAAGCATCACCGCATCGCCATTCATGAGAATGAGATAGACATGACGCGCAAGTGAGATGCGATGCGTCTGCCGCTCCGGTGCCTGCGGCTGTGTGGCGATGGCAAGGTCGAGAGTCTTGTCCGCTGCTTCAATATACTTCGCTAAATTGACATGCGAGATGTCGAGAGCGTCGCTGTTCTTGTCGAACCCATGAGCCGAGCCATCGGTTGGCAGTCCACTTTGCACCGAGAGTCCGGGCAGATCGAAGAGGTCACGTACCGTGTTCTCATACTCCGTCCGCGTGAGCCGCCGCACCCCCGTACGACTCTCAGCATCCAGCCGTGTGCGCTCCGCCTTCACCAGAGAATTCGCGAGCCAACCGGTCACCGTCTTCACCTCACCCGCCTCGGGCCGCGCCTTCTTCTTAGGCGGCATCTCCCCGGACTCGATGCGGTCATGCACCTTCAGCCACAACGCAAATGTCTCCGGATCCGTGAAATCAGGCTTCAACGCGGTGAGGTCTAGGTTGCCCTTTTTGGTGTCGGAATCATGGCAGTCCACGCAGCGCTTTTCGATGAAGGCGCCGGCCGACGGCGGCAACTCGGCTCGCACTGATGCGGCGCTGAGAGAGGCGAGGACGGTGAGGCGAAAGAGGCGGCTCATGTGCGGTTTCAGTTGTGGGTCGTACTCATGCCAGCTCCAGGCCTTTCATCGTGCCTTTGCCAGTGCTGAACTCATCGGTCTCGAGTCCGAGGCGCTGGAGCATGGAGACGAACAGGTTGGGCAACGGATAGTTGTTCTTGGTGTCGTGAGCGATGTGCTGGCCGTGTTTGAAGCCGCCACCGGCTAGGAGCACCGGGAGGTTGACGTTGCTGTGCGAACTCGCGTTGCCCATGGGGGTGCCATAGAGAACCATCGTTCGGTCGAGCAAATTTTGTTCGTCCTCCTTGGCCGCTGCGAGGGCGGTGAGGAAGTTGTTCAGCGCTCCAAACTGGCCTTCCTCGTGGACGCGGAGTTCCTCAATGGCTTCGGGTCGGTTGCCGTGGTGCGTGATGCTGTGGATGACGGTGGTGTCGATAAAGAATGTGACGAACCGAGTGGAGTCGGTTTCCAGTGCGAGATTCACGACGTCAAGCGTGAGCTGGGTGCGGCGGACGAACTCACGGGCGTCGTCGATGTCTGTGGGAAGCTGCGCTTTGACGACAGGCTTTGGCTTATATTCCCAGGCTTCGGAACTATGCAGGCGCTGCTCAAGCTCGCGCACGGAAGTGTAATATTGGTCCATGCGCTGTTGATCGGATTTGGAAAGGCTGCGGTTGAGTCGCTTTGTCTGGTCGCCGACGAAGTCGAGCAGACTACGGCCTTGGCGCAGGGCCTCGACATTTGCGGCGACTTCCTCGGTCTTGCCCTGAACGAAAAGCTTCTCGAAAAGTTTGCGCGGGCTTTTGTCGGGCGGGATGGGTGCGCCGCTGCGCGTGTAGCTGAGCGTGGGTCCGCCTTCATTCGACATGGCGAGGGTGAGCGAAGGGAACCGTGTTTCATTGCCGAGCTGCTCGGCGGCGACCTGGTCGAGCGACACGCCATTGCGGAAGCCGCCGCGTTCGGGATGCGGCGTGGCGGTAAGGAAACAGCGCTCGGCGGCGTGGGCTCCAGTGACGCCGGGATGGCTGGTGCCGGAGAAGATGGTCATTTGGTCACGATGAGCGGCGAGTTTCTCCAGATAGGGCGTGAGGGCGTAGTCACGGCCGGGTTTATCGGGAAAGAAAAACTGCGGCATGATGCCCATGTTGGTCTCGATGGCGACCATGCGACGCGGGATTTTCTTTGCGGCCTCGGCTTTGGCAAAGGAGGGGCACATGGCTTCCAGCCAGGGAAGGGCAAGCGTGGTGCCGGCGGCTTTGAGGAAGGTGCGGCGGGAGAGCGCGCGGTGGGTGCTGATGTTCATGGTGGAGGTTCGTTGGTGAATGGTTACGGGGTGGGAAGTTCGATGCGCACTTTCTTCAGGGCGGCGATGAGGAAATCGCGGTTGCTCGTGGAAGGCCGGACCCAGGCGGTGACTAGCGAGGTTTCGCTGACGATGACGTTCTCCACTCCTTCGACCTTCGCGCAAGCGAGGTAGGCGGTGTAGCGGCAGCCTTTGCAGTCGGGCAGGCCGAGCTGGATTTCAATCCTTTCGAGCTGGTCCTTCGGGACGGAAGAGAGCGGCTTCAATGAGAAGGTGACATAGCCCGAAACGGGGTTCTTGGAGGCCTTTTTCACAAGTTCATCGAGACGTTTAGCGATTGCCTCGGGGGTCGCAGGTTTCTTCGAGTCGGCTAGCAGTTTCGTCTCGTCGTAGCGGAAGGTGGCCTCGGCGGTTTCGAGGTCGAGGGCCACGAGTTCCACCTCGGGCACGGCCTTGAGATGTTCGCGCAGGTCGAACTCGCGACCGGGGTCGCTGAGGCCGAAGACGCGGTGGCGGGATTCCTCGGCGCGGACGCTGAGGGCGAGCAAGCAAAGCAGAAGCGTGAGGGTTTTCATCAGCGTGTCTGGAAAAGTGGGCTGGCGACGATTTGGTGAAACAACGTGCGGATGCCGCCGCCCTGTTTCTCGGTGCGCGAGACAATGTCATCCAGCGCGGCGCGGTCGCTGAAGGCGATGTCGCGGCCCGTGGAGTAGATGAGGAACTGCTTCGCGAGATTGTGCAGCAGCTCGCGCTCGTCGGTGGCGATGAGTGCTTTGAAATCAGCGATGCCTGCAAACGTGCGCTCGTCGGGCAATTGACCGCTGGCATCCACCTTCGGTCCCAGTTTGAAGCCGATGCGGATGCGTGGGTCGATGTTGCCCCGCGGCGCGGGGTCGCCGACGCCGATGCTGCGGTAGCGGTCGCGGAAACCGCCGATCACATCGAAGGCCTCCAGTGCGAAGCCGGGCGGGTCCATCTTCTCGTGGCAGGAGGCGCAGCTGGCGTCGGCGCGATGTTTCTCGAGCTGCTCGCGGATGGTGGTGGCGCCCTGCACGTCGGGTTCCACCGCGGGGATATTCGGCGGGGCTGGTTGCGGTGGTTTGCCTAGCAGCCGCGACATCACAAAGGCTCCGCGGACCACCGGAGAGGTGGTGGTGCCATTTGCGGTGACTTTCAAAACCGCAGCCTGCGTGAGGAAGCCGCCGCGCACGCAACCGTCTGGGAGTTTCACGCGGCGGATCTTCGTCCCGCACACGCCAGGGATGCCGTAATGAACCGCGAGCTTTTCATTCAGCATGGCAAAGTCCGACTGCACGAGATGGCGGGCACTTAGATTCTGCTCGATGAGTTCGCGGAAGTAGGCGCGCGTCTCGGCGACCATGGAGTCCTGCAGATACGGGTTGAACTCGGGGTAGAGCTTCTTGTCTGGATCGTTCGCCGCAATGGAACGGAGTTTCAGCCACTGGCCAAGGAAATCGTCTATGAAACGCTGCGCTTTCGCGTCCTTGAGCAGGCGCTCGACCTGTTCGCCGAGCACTTGGGAATCCCGCAATTTTCCGCTTGCGGCGAGTGTGGTCAGCGTCGCATCAGGACCGGAATTCCAGAAGAAATACGACAGGCGCGTCGCCAGCGCGGAATCATCCAGCCGGCCCGCAGGTTCAACGTGGTAGAGGAAGTCTGGCGAGCATAACGCGGCGCGATAGGCCCAGCGCATCGCCGTCTCAAAGGCATCGCCCGCCTTCAGCCGCAGTTCAACTTGTTCGACGTATTCCCTCTTCACGGCCGCCTCCACTGGCCGCCGAAAGGCCTTCGGCAAAAAGTCCGCGAGAAGCCGGTCCGCATCGGCGAGTGGCTCCTTTGATTCCACCGTCCAGAGGCCCTTCTCGGTCTCGGGTCGGTTTCTACCGAAACCCTCCTGCCTGTTTGGTGTGTGTACTGGCGGACGAATACCTTTTTGCTCCGCCGTCTTGAACTCCGT
>CANJYI010000246.1 GCA_947478975.1 Chthoniobacteraceae bacterium | reverse complement strand
TTTTATCCCGAGGCCTCCGCCGCCGAGGCGCTGGTGCATCCGGGCTTGTACCGGCGCAGGGAGGGATGCGTGGAGTGGAGCAGCGTGAACGGTCCCGGGTTCGGCTACCGGGTGGCGGAAATCTCCCGCCCGCTGCCGGCGCCGCGGCCGGCGTAAGCTCTTTGGTTGAGAGGGGGGACGGAATTGAATTCGCGGTGTTCCGCGGGCTAGATCCTCCGGTTTCTGCTTACTGTTTGAACGCGTAAAAATGCTTGTCGGTGCGAAGGTATACCACGCCGTTGAGGATCGCCGGGCTGGCGAATATGGGCGCTTCCAGTTCATTGCGCGCGAGCACTTGGAGCTTGTCGCCGGAGGCGTCCAGAACCACGAGCGTGCCACGCTGGGAGGCGATGTAAATCCGGCCTCCAGCGGCCACCGCCGAGCTGTAGTAGTCGCCCGGGGCGTCGACCCTTTCACCTTGGAACACCACTGTGCCGTCCTTGACGTTGTAGCAGGAGGCGAGGCCGCCGTTTTTCATCGTAAAAACCCTGCCGTTTAGGGCGACGGGCGAGGAAACATAGGGAAGCTGCCGGCCCACCTGCCATGAGACATGGCTTTCGGTGATGTCCCCCGCGCCGCCGGGCTTGATGGCAAACAGCTGGTTGACCGCCTTGGCAAACATGGAGCGCATGTGCTCGTACTCCGCACGCGTGACACGCCCGTCCTTGTCAGCGTCCATTTGGGAGAAGCGGTCCCGCACCTTGCCCTTGGGAAACTCGTCCAGGGTCAGCGCCCCGTCCTTGTTCGCATCGTGCTCCAGCGCGAAAGGCTCGAAGGGCTCCATTTCCACACGGTCGTCCTCGTCTCCGCCCACGTTCCAGCTCGAGACCAGGAGCATCCCGTCGGCCGCTATGGGCGAGGCGTTGGAAACGCGCGCCATCCCTCGCGACGACCAGCGCTCCTTTCCGGTTTTCAGGTCGTATCCGCGCACCCAGAGGGCGCCCGCAACTACCAGCTCCTCTTCAGACCCGTGCTTCCAAACAAAGGGGGTTGAGAAGCTGCGTCGAAATTCGCTCCGGTCCGTTCGCCAGACCTCCGCCCCCGTGGCCGCGTCGAGCGCCAGCAGGACTCCCCCGACGTCCCCGTCGGCAAGCAGGATGACCTTCCCGTCGGCAATCACAGGGGAGGCCCCCGTCCCGAACTCGACCACCGGCGGAGGCAGGGGCTTCCGCCAGAGTTCCTTGCCGCTCCAGTCATAGGCCAGCAATCCGTAGGAGCCGAAGTAGGAATAGAGGTGCGCCCCATCCGTGCACGGGGTTGGAGCGGCTGGGCTGCCAATGCGGTGGGTCGCTTCAACCTTTTCCGCTGGAGCCGCCGCACGCCACAGTTCGCGCCCGTCCGTTTTGCTCAGGCAGACCGTGACGAGGCGGCCTCCATCCAGGGCGGTCAGCGCAATCTTATCCTCCCAGATGCAGGGAGAAGAGTGGCCCGGTGCGACCTCGGCCCGCCATAGCACGTTCTTTTCCGGCCCCATCGCCGCGGGCGGGTTTCCCGTGCCCAGGCCCAGTCCGCCGGGGCCCCGAAACTGGGGCCAGTTTGCAGCGGCGGTACCGCAGTAAAAAGACGCAACCACGGGAGCGGCAAGCAGAAGAGAGCGGATGTTCATAGGGGGGAAGACTCTGGTAACCGAGAGCTGTTCCGAATGGGAGGTGATTTTTGAAAATCGACCCCGAATTGGAGAGCGCAAAAAGCAAAGGTTGGGAGGCATGTTTAGCCCGGCGGACTCTTCCGCCTTTTGGGCCCGGTTTCATTCCTCCACGAGTTCCATCTGCCGGTCCAGGATCCTGCCGGTGAGCCGGTCGATGGCGAGATGCACCCAGGCCCGGCTCTCGCCCTCGACCTGAAATTCCGCCGCGTTGTTGGCGAAGGCCGGGTAGCGGCCCGTCTGCACGATCACATCCACAAGCAGGTTCCACACGCGGACCTGTCCGCCGTCGCTCAGGGCGCGCAGCACGCTTTCGCGTAGGCGGGGGATTTTACGGTCCGCCGTGTTTTCAAACGCCGCATCCAGATCGGCCGAAAAGCCGGAGAACGTCCAAGCCACGGGCTGGTCGGGCGCCGTGTCGGGATTTCGGCCCGGGGCGGTGACGGTGTGCGGGGCGACGCTGGTGTAAAGTGAGGCTGACGCGCTCGAGGCCGGAGTGTTGACTGCGGTGAACGCGTTTGGAGAGGGGCCTCCTCCGGGCAGCCGGAGGTTGCGTCCGAGGAGGCGTCCAGCCAGTTCGCTCGGGTTGGTGAGCGGGCCGCGGCCAAGGCCGGTGCCGGAGGTGCGGTCCAGCAGGGTCTGTGCGGCGGCGGCGAGTTGAGCCGGTTTTTGAATGAGGGTGGATGCGTCTAGCTCGTCCCGCAATGCGCCTGAGAGCAGGGCGCGCAGCACCGGTTCCTGGCGCGTGTTCAGGTTTATTTTTCCGAAGGTAAGCGACTCGCGATTGGCGGGCGGCTCGCTCACACAAAACAGATCCAGAAGTGCAGCGTCCGCGGTTTCAGGGCAGGAAAAATCCAACTGCTTCCACGGGGCGCCGCGGAAGACGTAACCCAATTCGGCCACGGACCGGAACGGGCGGTCCAGCACGACAGGCCTGCTGCGGTTCGGAGTGGCTTGGGATTGTGAGAGGGGAAGGCCGTCTAGGCCGGCGGAATAGCCGTTCGCAGAAGCGCGCGCGCCAGAGGCGCGGCGAATGACATCGTCCGGATCCGCGTACGCCTGGCGCTCGGCTTCGCTTGCGTCTGGGGCGGTGTTTTCTGAAAGCCAGCCGGGCCGGAAGGAGTCCGCCCAGTACTGCCATTTGCCGGTTTCCGTGGATTCCTGCGCGCCCGCGTCATGGCTGTAATCCTCCCAAAAGTGCGCAAAACCCCGGGAACCTGTGACTCCGGCGCTTGTGGAGAGGGCCGGATTTCCGTAGCGCGAAATCCAGCCGTAGTCGTTGGCGTTGAGGGAAGGGGGTTGGACCTTGGAGCGAACTGCCCACCAGGCGGCCGCGCTTTGGTACTGGCCGGTGAGGACGCTTGGATCCTGCTCGAGGGCCGTCTTGAAGCGCGTCCAGCCGAGGTTGTAGAGGGCGGGCGCACCGCCGAGTGCTGCGACAGCCGGGCTGGTGCCGTTTTGAGATGGACGGTCGCTCACACCGGTTCCTGTGGGACTCGCTGGGAGCGGGAGGGCCTTGGCCGGGGAGTTGCCCTGTGGCCAGACTGCGTTGGACCAGTTGTAGGCATAGCGCTCAAAGGCGCCAAAGCGCGGGGTGCGCGGATCCACCCAGCCAAGTGCAGGGGCGACCCACGCGACGGTGGGGGTGGCGTCCTCGACGGGCACGGCGTTCCACTGGCCTTGGTAAGGCGGTTGGTCCGGGACCATGCGCCCGTCCATGCCGACGAACTTTTCATCATAGGTGATCCACTTGTCGGAGAGCGGATCCTGGTACTGGAGGCGGAGGGTCATCAGGCACCAGTTGCGCTGCACCACCAGGTTGACTGGGACCTGAAAGAAGCGCCACAGCGTCCCGTTTGCGGACAGGGCGCCGGTTGAATCCACTTTCTCGGGCGTGCCTTGTACGGTTGTTTTTGGGGCGCTGACGAGCCGTTGCGCGGCGAGGAACTGGCTGGGTACTTCGCCCAGCGAAAAGCCCAGCCACTCCTCGCCGTCGGCCCCTGCCAAGGTGCCGTAGTAGGGCGCTTGGTTAAAGAAGTTGGCGGCCCCGAAGGCTGCGGCCGAGCCGAAGGGCAGGCCCCGCCGGCACAGCGCGGTGGGTTCCCTGAAAAGACCGGTTTGCGGGAGGGGCAATTGGAAGGTCAGTTCGGAGTTGCGCAGTTCCAGCACGGGCGTCGCGCGTGCGTTGGGGTCGGGGCTGGGTGGCCCTTCGACGATCGTATTTCCCGAGACGCGTCCGTCAGCGGGTGCAAACCAAACCGGCCGGCCCTGAGCACCCCAGGTGCTGGAGGTAACGCTGTAGCTTTTTCCCCGCCAGCGGCCCGGCGGCTGTGGGTTGACGGGCGAGGCTGTGTCTGAGAGCGGGGCAAATTCGTCTGCGGCGAGCCTCCAGTAGGCGAAGCCTTCGATGGCGTATTTTGTAGTAGAGTTGCCCTGGGGCATTCCCTGCCAGAAAAGATAGGAGGAGGGCTCTGCCGGCCCGTTTGTCGCCAACCGGCCCGAGTGCTGGTCGTCCGCCGCGGCCGTGGTGCCGAAAAATTCGTAGGACGAGGAGAAGCGACGGTCGTGAAAAAAGACTTTTGTACTTTTACCAGCCGGGTTGATTGAAAAGGCGAAGGCGCCCCCCGGCCAGGCGCAAAAGTGCGCGTGCTGGTCCTCTGGGGCGCCCCCAAACAGGAGTGTTTTCCAGCGGGTGCCCAGCAGGGGGAAAAGCGGCCTGAGCTGGCTGTCGGGGCCTGTGGGGCCTTCGGGATCCTCGGCGACCGCTAGCATGCGCAGCTTCAGCGTAGTGTTTGCCGGGCGTGCGGGAGGCAGGTGCGGGTTCCAGAGTTCCGGGAAGGCGATGAGCGAGGTGGTGCCGCAGTGGAAGCCGTCTTCCAAAAAGGAGCTGAGCTGGGCGGTGATCTCGCTGATGCCCCCGGAATGCGGGCTTGGGGGATCACCCGCGTTGGGCACGGCCCTCCAATGGAGGCGGGTGAGGTAGGGGAGGTTTTCGATGCCGCGCGCAGTGAACGTCGGGACAAAGGTTTCCAGCCCCGGCGCGGCCGTATTTAGGGTGCCAATTTTGATCAGCGTGGGACAGCTGTCGGGGTCGTATTGGTCGAGGATGTTGGCGCCGATCTCCAGACTCTGGTTGGTCGGATCCTTGTCGCGCAGTTGTGCGAAGGAGGCCGGATCGTGCGACCAGCCTTCCATTCCGGCGTGGTTTTTTGCCGCCGCCTTCCCGAGCGA
>CANJYI010000245.1 GCA_947478975.1 Chthoniobacteraceae bacterium | reverse complement strand
GGGTACAAAGGTTGGGCCAAAAAGGCGGACCATTTGAGTGCTGCGGAGATCATCCGCATCGTGGAGGCTTCGTGCGCGTTGGGTTTTAGGAAATTCAGACTGACCGGGGGTGAGCCCCTTTTACGCAAGGACATCGAGGAGATCGCCGCAGGAATCTGGGCCCTGCCTGGGGTCCAAACCCTCGGCATTTCCACAAACGGGGTGCGCCTTGCGAAACACGCCCAGGGACTCAGGCAGGCGGGAGTCCGTTCGTTGAACATCTCCCTCGACGCCCTGTCTCCGGACGTCTATCGGTCCATCACCGGCGGGAACGTCGCCGAGGTCCTTCAAGGAATCGACGCCGCGTGCGCGGCCCAATTCGAAGTGATTAAGCTCAACTGCGTGTTGATGCGCGGAGTGAACGAGGCAGAGCTCTGGCCGCTCGTCCAGTTCGCTGCCGAGCGCCAGATGCTCGTGCGGTTTATCGAACTCATGCCGGTTTCCAGTGCCGGGGTGCTTGCCGAGGACCGATTTTTTTCTGTCCAGGACGCGATGCAACTCCTCTCCAAACACGACACGCTCACAGCCCTCCCGGAGTACCGGCCGGGGAACGGTCCGGCGCGCTACTATGAGACGGCCCGCTCCAAGGCACGCGTCGGATTTATCGGCGCGCTGACCACTCCGGATTTCTGTGGCACCTGCAACAAACTGAGGCTGACTGCCGACGGCAAGCTGCGGCCCTGCCTCGGGCGCCATGGAGAACTGGACCTGCTTCCGGCGCTTCGCGAAGACGGAGACCTTCAGGCGACGATTCTCGAGGCCATCCGCAACAAACCGGAGAACCACGAGTTCGCCGAATGCTACGAGCCCGGCCGCCCGATGACCGCGATAGGCGGCTGACATTCCCATGGTCCGCGTCCTTTTATTTTCCCAGGCGGCAACCCTCGCCGGAACCGGCGTTTGCCAATGGCCTCTTGCAGAGCCCCAAGAAGCCTCCGCCTTTTGGAACTGGTTTCTGAGCCGGTATCCCGGCCTCTTGGCCATGCGCAACGTGTGCCGGCTTGCGCGGAACGGAGAGTACCTGCAGGAGGGTGAACTGATTGCCCCCGGTGACGAACTGGCCGTCATTCCGCCTGTTTCGGGAGGCTGACCCATGGAACTGCACATCCGTTTTTGCACAGCCCCGATTACGCGGCAGCAGCCGTTGCCCGCCGACTCGCCCGAGGCCGGCGCCAGAGTCGAGTTCTACGGAACGGTGCGCGGAACGGAGTCAGGGGCGGGCATCCGCGGGCTGCGCTACGAGATTTACGAGTCGATGGCGGAAAAGCAGATCCGGCGGATTGTATCGGAACTGGAAGGCCAACACCCCTGCGATTCGGTCGCGGTGGTCCACCGGCAGGGGGAGGTTCTTGTGGGGGAAGCCGCTGTGTACGTGGGAATTGTTTCCCGTCACCGTGCGGAGGGTTTCGGAATGTTGTCAGCTTTTATGGACAGGCTCAAACAAGAGGTCCCAATTTGGAAAGCCGAGGTGCTCGGATGTTGAGCGTCGACCAGGTCTGGGAGATTTTAACCAGCCGCACCAGCGTCCTCCCCGCCCGGCGTGTGCCGCTTGCCGACGCCCTTGGACTGCGGCTTGCCGAACGTCTTCTGGCGCCGGCGGACGAGCCTGCGTTTGACCGCTCCGCAATGGATGGGTTCGCGGTCGCCGATTCCGCGGTGCCCGCGCGTTTCCGGATCGTCGGAGAATGCCCTCCAGGCCAACCGGTTCCGCCTCCTGTGTGCGGTGGGGAGGCGCTGCGGGTTTTCACGGGTTCCGCGCTTCCTCCGGGCGTTCGCGTGGTGATGCAGGAGGACGCCGTGCTCGACGGGGAATTCGTGGTGATTGAGCGGATCGGCGGTCCGTCGCATGTTCGGTTGCGCGGCAGCGCGGCGAGGATGGGGGAGGTGCTGCTTTCCTCCGGAGTGACACTCACCCCGGCGGCCCTCGCGGTGCTGGCCTCGGCGGGGGAGGTCTCTCCGTTGGTCACGCCGAGGCCGCGCGTGTTCCATTTGACCACCGGCAGTGAAATAGTCGACGCCTCGCTCCAGCCCGGTCCCGGCCAGATTCGAAACACCAATGCGCCCCTTGTCCGCGCGCTGCTCGAAGAGAGCGGTGCTTTCTGGATGGGCACTCGGCATGCGGGCGAGGATCCTCGGGAGGCGTTGGAAATCTGCCGGGATGCGTCGCACGCCCGGGCCGACCTGCTGCTGATTTCAGGAGGTGCGAGCGGCGGAGCGCACGATCACACGGGGGAGGTGTTGCAGGAGCTCGGTTTCGAAATCCTTTGCCGCAAAGTGAATTGCCGGCCGGGTAAACCGCTTTTGGTTGGAATAAAAGAGGGGCAGATGGCGGTTGGTCTGCCGGGAAACCCGGTTTCGCACTTCGTCACATTTCATGTTTTTGTGAGGCAGATTCTCGCGCTTCTCGGTGGGCTTCCTCCCGCCGTATGGAAGTCTGTTCCCTTGTGCGAGGGAGGCGTGGTGCGGCCGGACTCGCGGGAAACTTTCTGGCCGGCTTCCCTGCGCGCCACAGGAGCCAGTGCGCTGCCGTGGCTGGACTCGGGGCACCTTGGTGCCCTGGTGGGGGTGAATGCGCTAATACGCGTGCCCGGCGGCAAGCAGCCTCTTGCAGGCGAGTTGGTGGAGGTGCTTTGCTGCGGCCGTAGCTGAACTTTACCCGATGAATTCCCCTTTTTCCCATTTGGAGGGCGGCGAGGCCCGCATGGTGTCGGTGAGCCACAAGCCCGTCCAGGCGCGCGTTGCGGAGGCGAGGTGCGAGCTTGTCTGTCAGCCCGCTACCCTAGTGGCGCTGCGGGAACATGCACTGCCCAAGGGCGACGTGCTGGCGGTGGCCCGCGTTGCCGGAATCCAGGCGGCAAAGGCGACCGCCAGTTTGATTCCGCTGTGCCATCCGCTGCCGCTCGACCAGGTGTTGGTGGATTTCGTTCTCGGCGTGCAGGCCATTGAAGTGGCCTGCACTGTTCGCACGGGCGCTAAAACCGGCGTTGAAATGGAGGCGCTCACCGGGGCCGGCGTGGCGGCGCTCACGCTCTATGACATGCTTAAATCAGCGGACAAGACAATGAGCATCAACAACCTGCGTGTTGTAAGGAAGGAAAAGGTCTAAGCCATGAAGGTTGCCCGAATTACGTTGAGCGACCGCGCTAGCGCCGGGGTGTATGCGGACCGCAGCGGCCCGGAGATTGAGCGTGTTTTTTGCGAGGCTTGGGGAGGCGAGGTGGACTTCGAGGCGCACCTGCTGCCGGACGAGCGCGGCCTCATCGCTGAGACTCTCCGGAACGTCTGTGAACGGGGGGAGTGTGCGCTGGTCATTACCACAGGCGGCACCGGTCCGTCTGCGCGGGATGTAACTCCAGAGGCCACGCATGACGTATTGGAAAAGGAGCTTCCAGGGTTTGGTGAGGCGATGCGCATGCTGTCCTTTGCCAAGGTGCCGACGGCCATTTTGTCCCGGGCAACCGCAGGGATTCGGGGCAAGACGCTCATTCTGAATCTGCCTGGAAACCCCAGGGCCATCGGGGAGTGTCTACCCCCGTTGGTTCCCGCGATCCGCGAGGCGCTCCGACATCTCGCTGGAGAGTGAGAGCGTCAGAGTTCTCGCCGCACCCTCAGGCTCTCCAGCCGGCTTAATACGATGGGCTCGGAAAGACCCGCGAGGAAAAGATGGGTGCGGTCGCGGCTGCATGCCTGCAGTTCGCGGATGCACCTCCGGTTGACCAGCATGCTCCGGCTCGCCTTGAAAAAAAGCCCCTCAGGCAGACGGCTCTCCCAGTAGGAGAGGGGCAGCTTTACCATGCTGGAGAGGTCTGCGTCGAAAAGCAGCTTGGTGTACGATCCCTCGGTTTGAATGGCCCGAATCTGGGAGGGTTTCACCAGACGGATAGACTTCCCATCGCGTAAAACCTCCACTTCCCCGGCTTCCAAACGACTCACTGACTGCGAGGGGTCCGCCTGGTCCGGATCCGGCCTAGGCTTGGTGGTGGTGGGCGCATGGTTCTGTTGCGCAGAAAGCAGGCGCTCCACGGTCCGCGCAAGACGGTCGGGATGGACAGGCTTTAGGAGGTAGTCGAGCGCAGCGGATTCAAACGCCCGCACGGCGTAGTCTTCGTGGGCCGTGACAAAGACCACCAGCGGATACACGGCCAGTTGATCGAGATACGGAAGTAGCTCAAAGCCGCTGCCGCGAGGCAACTGGATGTCCAGAAAGACGACCTGTGGCAGCAGTTGTCTGGCAAGTGCTGCGGCCTCCTCGACGGTGGCAGCCTGCCCTACTACCTCGAGGGCGGGATGCGCCAAGAGCAGCTCGGCTAGAAACTTGCTGGCCAGCCGCTCGTCGTCGACCAATAGGGTACGGAGTGGAAGCATGAGACTTTTTATATTTGGGCGCGCGCCGGAATCGAAACCCGCGCAAGCACGGCCTTGTCGCTTCCCCCGAGAGAGAAGCATGCCTCGTCCCCGTAAATCAACTCAAGGCGTCGACGTAGATTCAGGATCCCAGTGGACAGCGAGCCCGCGGCATCCGGTTCCACCCAAGCTCCCGTGTTTTCGACGGAGACAAACAAGCGTCCCGCTTCATCCACCGTTGCCAGGATGCTGAGCCGCAGCGGTGTGAGACTGGTGCGCTGGCCAAACTTGAGGGCGTTTTCCAAAAGAGGCTGGAGGAGCGCGGGGGGCGCCGGATACGAGGCGGCTTCAGGAGTAATTTCGAACACGTACTCCAGTTTGTCTTCAAAGCGGACCTTCTGGACGTGCAGATAATTTTCCAAGGCGCGCAGTTCCTCGCCAAGGGGCGGCAACGAGCCCTGGTGTTTGAGCGAAAAACGCAGGTACTCGGCAAGCGAGTGGGTGAGGCGGCGCACCTTTTCTGGATCCCGTGC
>CANJYI010000244.1 GCA_947478975.1 Chthoniobacteraceae bacterium | reverse complement strand
GTTGAGCGCCTCCCGGATCCCGGGCAGGATCTCCTCGAGAAAATGGTGGCCGATCTCCAGCGCGTGCCCGGTCTGGTCGCACCCCGCGTAGGCGATGCTCAGCAGGTCGCACAGCTCGGTGAGCGCTTCCAAACGCGCCGCATACGACAGAGCCGAGGGCCACACCCACGTGACGCTCAGGGGCGTCTCCCCCCAGCCTTCGGCCCGCGTGCCGTCGGCCCGCTCCACCTCCAGACAAACCCGCGCGCACACCACACCGGTCACCGTTTCAGCGCCGAACTTCAGGGGGACCCGCGTCTGTACGGGCAGGGCGTACCAGCGGGCGGAACGGATTCTGACATCGGTGGATTTCATCGGGAAAAAAGGTGCAGCCAAATCAGGCGGGCAGAGGCTTGCCCTTGGTTTCAGGCGCCACAAAACTAAGCGCGATTCCGGCGATGTAGATCAAGGTGATCGCCGCCCCCATCTGCGCGTAGCCGCCGAGGTAGTCCACCAAACCGCCGCTCAAAAGCGCGCCAGCGGCTGCCACCAAGCGCCCGGCGTTGTAGCAGATGCCCTGGCCCGTTGCGCGGATGCGGGTCGGGAAAAGCTCTGGAAAATACAGCGGGAAAAAGCCGTAGAAAGATGCGGTGGTGAAGGCGGCCAGGCCCACCTTCATGAGAAAGTAGTTCCCCCACACGGCCTCGCCGCGGAACAACCAGGCGCAAGCCCCCAACGAGCTGGCACAAAGCAAGGCATACCCCACACGGCGGGGCAGCCATCCGAGCAGAACGGGCCCGAGCACGGCGCCGATTGAGGCGGCGAAGGAGGAGACCATTTGCACGTCGGCTTTCGCGCCGGGATTGGTGCCCCCCGTGAGTTTGTCGGCCCAGGAAGGGATCCACTGCACGCTGCCCCAGGTGCCGATCAGTGCGACGGAGGAGAGGGCGATGCCCAGCAGCGTGACCTTCAAAAATTCAGGACCGAAGATCGTCGAGATCTCGGAGGGGGCGTCCTTGCGGTTGAGCGCGGAGGCCTTCCATTTCTCGGATTCGGGAACCCAGATCCGGATCACAAGCGTCAGCACCGCCGGGGACGCACCGACCAGAAAGAGCCACCTCCACGAATCCGGCGTGACGGGAAAGAATTTGGCCACCACTCCCACCAGCAGCATCCCTATGTTGGCCGCGGCTCCGATCGCGGCTGCCAGCCACGGCCGAAACCGGTCCGGCCACGACTCCATGACGAGGGCAACTCCCAGCGCCCACTCCCCGCCCATTCCCAGCGCCGCCACAAAACGGAACACCGCGAGGTGCATCGGTTCGGTTGCAAAATAACCGGCTGCGCTGAAAAGCGAGTAGCACAAAATGCTCCAAGACATCGCCTTGACGCGCCCGACCCGGTCGCCCAGCCAGCCGAAAACAATCCCGCCCAGGGCCGCCCCCACGAGAAAGGCGGCGGTGATGCGCCCCATCCAAAGTCCCACTCCGCCCTCCAGTCCCTTCCCCAGCATGTCCTGCAAGGCGGGACGCGCCACCACCGGAAAGAGACCGAGTTCGAAACCGTCCAAAAGCCAGCCCAGGAAGGCGGCCATCAAGGTTAGTCCGATTCCTTTTTGAGTGGCGGGAGCGGGAGTGTCCGTGGATTTGGGGGCGGAAGGAGTCATTGAGGCGGGGCAGGTACCGCGCACCCGGTCGCGGGTGCGCATCAAAAGTAGGCAAAGGAAGGTCCGAGCCGGGACAACCGGATTCAGACTGCGGGAAGATACGGTGACTGAGTGCCGACTGCGGGCGGACTAACCTTGGGGGAGGTTTGCTGCCTCAAACTCCTTGCACCACCCCTTAATTTCGGTGTCGTTGAAGATCTTGCCCAGCACCCGGCGGAGCAGCCCCTTGAGGCTGGCATTCTCAAGCTCGCCCAGCGAGCGGATCGCCTCCTCCTTGTACCGCTCCAGCAAATCCTGGCAGCGCTCCAGCGCACCCGCCTCAGCGCAGGCTGCGCGCACAGCGGCCACGTCGTAGACGGACTCCCGTTTCCAGCGGGACTCGAGCACCTGTTTGGCGTCGCCCTTGGCGCGCTCCCAGCCGGCCGAAAGCACCACGCCGGGGCGCATCGCCTCCAAGTCATCAGGCGCCCCCGCCCCGCCCTGCGTGTAGTCCTCCAGGTCGTCGCGGATCTGGTAGGCGATCCCCAGCGCACGGCTGTAGGCCTCCAGCACGGAGGACACCTCCTCGTCGGCCTCCACCCCCGCCGCAAGGGCGCCGAGGCGCAACGCCACCGCAAAGGCGGGAGCCGTTTTGCCTTCGAAAATCCCCAGCACCTCCACCGAGGTCATCGGGCGCGGGCTGCGCGTCCATCCGAGCTCGACCCCCTGCCCCCTGCACAAGGCCCTCTGTCCCAGCGCCGCTACGTGCATCATCCGGGTGCGCTGCTCCGCGTCGAAAGCGCTTTCCGCCAGCAGGCGGTAGCCCTCGCCAATGAGCAGGTCCCCCACGTTGAGCGCCACCGGCACGCCGTATTCGGAGTGGAGCGTGGCCTCGCCGTAGCGCTCGGCATCACCGTCCTCGATGTCGTCGTGGATCAAAGACGCCTTGTGGAAACACTCCACCGCCACCGCCACGCGCTTGAGCGCCTCGGGCACACTGCCACCCGGCTCCTCCTGGAGCGCCTGATGCGTGGCCACCGTCAAAAAGGGACGCCACCGCTTGCCGGCGCGCTGCAACCATTCGCGGGCGATGCGCTCGGGCTCGCCCTCGGCGGGGCCCATGATTGAATCCAGTGCGAGCGGGGTAAACCAGAAGTCCACCTCCTCGCGCAGCGCCCCGAGGTCCATCCGGCGGGTGCGGTCGTCGCTGGTGAGGTGGATGTAGTCCCAAACCCAGTCCAGATCGACGGTTGTGTCGATGCAGTCGTCCTGTAGCAGCGGCACCGCCACCCCGGGAATCGCAGCGGCCTCCATGTACGGGAAGGCGCGTTCCAGCACACTCAGGCAGCTCACGCCCACGATCGCCTCGATCTTGCCGGTCTGGATAAGCGACATGACGATGGCGGAACCCTCCGCCACCAGCACGGCGTAACCGAGCCGCTCCGCCTCGTTCTGGAGGTCCTGAATCGAACAGAGGCCGCACTGCTTACAGAGCAGGCCGAACTCGTCGAAAGGCGCGGGGCACTTGCTCTCGAGTCGCAGGCATTTGGGGATGAGCAGCAGGCGCCTTTCAAATGGGACGGCGGCCAGCGATTCGCGCCAAAGCTCGTTGTTGATGAGCACCCCTGTGTAGTCGCGGTAAAGCGGGTTGATTCCGAGATCCGCGACCAACTTGTCCGCATGCTCGCGCAACTGCTCGGTGGGCAGGGGCGGCACGGGGCGCTCCCGCTCCACGTAGGCCCGCACCGAAAGCATCAGGCTGTTGCGCTCCTCCGGGGTCTGGGGGATGTTTTTCTTGGGCTGCCGAAAGCGGGGCGGGGCCACGGGCCGGGGCAGGGTCAGCTGCACGGGCGGGATGGACAGCGCGGGGGTGGAAAGAAGCGCGGGGGCGGACATAGGTTCTAGGTTAAGGGGAGGACTCCGGGAAGTGAAGGGGAAGGCTGCAGGTAGGGATAGGGAATAAAACCAACCTGCAGGGACTTAAGATGAAAAGCCTCGAGACGGATGCGACTTAGACCCCGCGCGCACGCGGGAACAAGTCATGCAGGGGATCAGATTAGAAGGGACAAAAAGATAACTCATGTTGGAACATCCACCCCACCGGGCGGACGGCTGTTCTCATGTTGTGCAGCGTCAAGCCGCGGCGGACTCTTTGCCGGAGGGCTTCTGTGGTGTTTTGAGCGATGCCGCGGGCACGCCGCCGCTCGCCTCCAGACGCTTGTAGGCTCCGAAATCGTTGAACCAAAAACGCTTTGCCCATCGGTACATCCAGTGCTTTTCGGGGATCTCCTCGCCGGGAAGCCACTGGCTGTAGCGCTGGGCCATCGCCTCAAGCTCGCCCACCGCCGTTCCCCGCACCGTTGTGTCCCGGGCCCCGTGTTTGCGCACCAGGTCCCGCACCAGATCCGGCCGCTCCAGCACCACGCAACCCCGGGTTGCCTCGGCGCTCAACTCCCTGAAATCCTTCAAAAACGCGGAATCCCGGATCGTCGCCACAATCCCCCGCTCGTCCCGGATGTCCTCCTTGGCGAACTGGATGATCGGACAGGGCTCCACGTCTCCGTAGGGGCTGATGTGGTGGGAAATCCCGGTCGACATCGGACAAAGCGCCTTCCCGTCGTGGCCATAGTAGGCGTCGATAATCCCGATGGGCATCTTGGCGCGCATCTCCACCACGAAGCGGCGCACCTGCACCAGTTGCTCGGGGGTGAGCCCGAGCTGGGGGTTCATCTTGGGACCCACCGGCCGGTAGGTGTGGTACCAGGCGTAATGCACGCCGCGGTCGATCAACTCCTGCAGCCAGTTTTCCGTGAGCAACTCGGTGATGTTCGTCTGGCACACAGAGGTGGCCACCCCTGTGAGCAGCCCAGCATCCAGACACGCATCCAGACCACGCAACGTGCGCGCCAGCACGTCCACATTCCCACGCCTCTGGTTGCTCACGATCTCGCGCCCCTCCACGGATACCAGAGGCGTCGCGTTCCCCAGTTCGCTCAGACGTGCTGCAATCTTGGGCGTGATACACTGGCCGTTGGTGAAAATCTGAAAGTAGCACTCCGGATGCCGCTCCAAAATCTCCAGCAGGCCCGGATGCAGAAACGGCTCCCCCCCGAGCAGGCCGAAGAAGCGGTTCCCCTGTGTCTTGGCTTCGTCAATGAGGCGGCTGACCGCCTCGACATCCAGTTGGGACCGCTCCGCCTCCACGTCCACCCAGCAGCCCTGGCAACGCAGGTTGCAGGAATTGAGGATCGAGATGTACAGAAACGCAGGAAAGTATTCGCCCCGCCGCAGCCGCGC
>CANJYI010000243.1 GCA_947478975.1 Chthoniobacteraceae bacterium | reverse complement strand
GTGGCTGAACGTCTCTTCGGCATGGGGCCTTCGGAGCTGGAACAAAAACTTAAAAACCTCGAACTGCTTTTTCTCAAGCAGGGGGTGACCTTCACCGTCTACGGAGACGAACGCGGCACCGAGCGGGTGTTCCCGTTCGATCCGGTGCCACGGCTCATTCCGGGCGCGGAATGGGATTTGGTGGAGGCCGGGTTGATCCAGCGCATCACGGCTTTGAACCTGTTTCTATACGACATCTACCACGAACAGAAGATCCTCAAGGACGGGGTGATTCCTCCGGAGGTGATCCACGGGGCCGCTCATTTCAGGCCGGAGTTTGTCGGGGTGAACGTTCCCAGAGACATTTACATCCACATCTGCGGCACCGACTTGATTCGGGACAGGGACGGCCGGTATCTGGTGCTCGAGGACAACGGGCGGTGTCCGTCCGGGGTGTCCTACGTGCTGGAGAACCGGGCGGCGATGAAGCGCGTGTTTCCGCAGCTGTTCGGGAGCACCGGGGTGCGGCCTGTGGACACCTACCCGGCCGACCTGCTGGCGATGCTGCGGCACATTGCGCCGCGGCAGACGGCCCGCCCAAACTGCGTGCTGCTCACCCCCGGGGTGCACAACAGCGCCTACTTCGAGCACTCGTTTCTGGCGCGCCAGATGGGCATCGAAATTGTCGAGGGGCGTGACCTGGTGGCTCAGGACGGCTTTATCTACATGCGCACCACCCGAGGCCTGCAGCAGGTGGACGTCATTTATAGGCGCATTGACGACGATTTCATTGATCCGAAGGTCTTCCGCAAGGACTCGATGTTGGGTGTCCCGGGGCTGGTGGACGCGGTGCGCCGCGGAAACGTCGCACTTGCCAACGCCATCGGCACCGGCGTCGCCGATGACAAGGTGACTTACGCCTATGTGCCGGAGATGATCCGGTACTACCTGGACCAGGATCCCATCCTGCACCAGGTCCCGACCTATCTGGCCTGGCGGGAGGATGATAAAAAATACATCCTCGAGCACCTAGCGGAGCTGGTGGTCAAGGCCGCCAACGAGAGCGGTGGGTACGGGATGCTCATCGGACCGCGTGCAAGCAAGGCGGAGATCGAGGAGTTCCGTAAACGGATCGAGGAAAACCCCCGCAACTACATCGCCCAACCGGTGGTGTATTTCTCGCAGCACCCGACGCTCGTGGACGGCGCCTTGGAGGGGCGCCATGTAGACCTACGTCCTTTCATCCTGTGCGGGGAGTCCATCAAGGTGCTTGCCGGCGGGCTGACCCGGGTGGCTCTTCAGCGCGGCTCGCTCGTGGTAAATTCCTCCCAGGGGGGCGGAAGTAAGGATACCTGGGTTCTGGTTAACTAAACGTCTCAATACAAATTTGTTATGCTTTCACGTGTCGCAGATCACATGTACTGGATGTCCCGCTACATTGAGCGGGCGGAAAACCTTGCCCGCCTGATGCAGGTGAGTGTTGAACTGCTCCTGGATGGAACCTCGGCCGGCCGCGCCAGGGCCTCCGGATCGGACGAATACTGGCTTCCAGTGCTGGCCGCCACGGCGATGGAGGGGACGTTTCAGCTGCTTTACCCGACGCCAAAGTCGGGCGATGTCGCACACTTCCTCACGCTCGACGAGCAGAACCCGGACGCGATTCTATCATGTCTGCGCGAGGCGCGGGAGAACGCAAGGACGGTCAGGGACCAGATCACGGACGAAATGTGGGCGGAACTCAACCACATCTATCTGCTGGTCAGCTCAAAGGCCGGTGCGGATCTTTTGGAAAACTCGCCACAGACCTTCTTTGAGAAAATCATCGAGTCCGCGCTGCGCTTCGACGGGATCACCTCCGCCACACTCGCCCGCACGGAGGGGTGGCACTTTCTGCAGTTGGGCCGCTACTTGGAGAGGGCGGACAAAACGAGCCGCTTCCTTGACATCAAGACCCAGTCGGCGGACCCCGTGGAGGGGGCTCTTGAAAGCCTCCAGTGGGGAACCATTTTGCGGGCCTGTTCCGCCCAGACCTCCTACCGGAGGAACCACGGGACAGAATTCACCCTCGAGCGCGTTTTGGACATGCTTTTGTTTTCCACGGACTTCCCGCGCTCGGTGCGCTTTTGTGTGCGCGCTGCCGACGACATGCTCCACCACATTTCGGGAACCCCGACCGGCCAGTACTCCAACAAGTGCGAAAAGCACGCGGGCTCGCTGCTGGCGGAGCTCAACTTCTCGAGCACCTCGGACGTGTTGAAACGTGGCCTGCACGAATACATCGACGACCTGCAGGTCGCCCTCAATGAGACCGGACAGGCCATCTTTGAGACGTACGTCTTTCTGCCGCAGGACACGAGCCGCCCGCAGGTGCTGTTGCCGCCATGGGACCCGCTGGGGTACCACCTGCAAAAACAGCAGGAGCAGCAACAGCAGCAGTCTGCCTCCGGAAGTGTGCCGGTTGTCCCAACCTGGCTCCGGACGCTCGGCCCGGGGCAGGACGTTTGCTTGCAGACTGGGCGGACCTCATGAATCTGCGGATCACCCACCATACCGAGTACCGGTATGCCTCCGCTGTGTACGGAAATTCCAATGAGTTGCGCCTTACGCCCGTAGAGAGCCTCTGGCAGCACGTGTCCTTTTCCCTGCTCCGCGTTGTGCCGTCGACCCGGCTGCGGCGCTACTCGGATTTCTACGGTAACACGGTCAACCACTTCGAGATCGAGGAGCCCCACCGGCGGCTGCTCATCGAGTCCTCCAGCGCGGTGAAGACCCACGACCGGTACGCCGCAGGAGAACCCTCCGGAGTCCCGCTCGAAGCCCTTTTGGACGGGGAGGAAAAGGAGCGGCTTCAGCCGTTTTTGCAGTCGGGAGGGGTGGTGCAGATTACCCCGGAGATCTGGCGCGCAGGGGTCGACGAGCGGGCGGCCTGCACCGATGTGTTCGGTCTGGCGAAGGCCCTCATGGGCTATGTGTACCGTACCAGCCGGTACGTGGCCGGGGTGACGGACGTGCACACGAGTGCGGAGCAGTTTTTTCATTCCCGCGAGGGGGTGTGCCAGGATTTCAGCCACTTGATGCTGGCGCTGTGCCGCTCGGTGCAGCTTCCCGCCCGCTACGTGAGCGGCTACGTCTACGATTCAAAGCGCAAGGAGTTGCGGGGCGCACACGCCTCCCACGCCTGGGTGGAGGTGTGGGTGCCCGGCCACGGCTGGCACGGTCTGGACCCGACCAACGACTGCTTGACGCGGGACCACTACGTGGTGGTGGCTATCGGCCGGGAGTATCAGGACATCGCTCCGGTGCGCGGCAGCTTCTGGGGCGCCGGCGACCGCGAGATGTTTGTGAGCGTGCACCTGGAGGAGCGGCTGTAGCCGCCCGGCGGTCGGGTCCGGCTTCCAGTCCGCGCTTCGGCGCCGCTATTTGGGCGTGAGTTCCGCTGTCGGAGGCCCGGATGGGGATGGGGAGGGGGACTTAAACCTCAACAGGCGCTGGGCTTCCTCCAGAAGCCACTCCGGTTTGTCGAAAGCGCGGAACGAGATGTCCTGCCAGCGGATGCGCTGGGCCCCATCCACAAGGAAGATTCCGTGCAGCGGCTGGGCTTCGAAATCGTCGTAGGCGCCGTACGCCTTGAATTGCGAGAGCCCGGGGTCCGCCACAATCGGAAAGGGAAAGCCGTTGGGCAGGCTTGCCTGTTCGGACGTCTTGCTCAGGTAGGAGGCCGCATCCGTGCTGATTGCAACAATGGGAATGCCCGCCTTGGTGTACCGGGGGAAAAACGGTGCGAAGGTGTTGAGTTGCTCAATGCAATGGCGGCACCCGCTGCCGAGGTAAAAAATGAGAAGCACCGGCCCCCCCTTGAATTTCTCCAGTGCCAATTCCTGTCCGCCGTTTTCCGGCAGATTCCAGGCTGGGGCGGGTTGAGGCGACCAGCGTAACGGACCGAGGGAATCCAGCGCCGGACGGACGCCCGCATCCTTCGGCGTTTCAGCGGGCGGTCGCCAGTCGGAGGGAAGACCGGAGGCGAGCGCTACGGGTTCAAGGCGCTTTAAGATGGGCAGGGTCAGCTCGGCCGAACCGGCCCCTTTCCGCAAAACCTCGAAGGCGCTCTTTGCCTCGTCGGTCTTCCCTTGTTTCCAAAGGGCTTCGACGACGACGGCGGCTGGAAAAACGCGACCCGGCTCCTTTTGTGCCGCTTCTCTCGCGAGCTTCACTGCCTCGTCGTGCTTTCCCAAAGCGGACAGCAGGATGGCCTTGCGTGGCCCGTTTAACTGCGTTGCCTGCTTGAGTTGGAGTTCTGCTGCCGCGGTGTCTTTTCTGGCGAGGGCGGCCAGCAGTCGCGCTTCGGCAAGATGCGAGCGGCAGGCCTCAACGCCCAGTTTGCGCTGTTGGAGCACTTCGAGAGCGGCCTTTGCAAGGTCCGCCCCGGACTTGCCCGACTCGGCGGCTTTGCGCTCTGCCTCGTCAGCGGCCTCCACCCTCTCGCCTAATGCTTGGGAAAGCGTTTTTTCGAGTGCGGCCTGGGCGCGCTCGGCCTTTGCCCGGTCGCCCTTTGCGTAGTGAGCGGCGGCCAGCAACCGCTGGCGGGCGGCCTCCTGTACCGGATCGCTTTGCCGCTCCAGATAAGGGGTTTCGGCAAGCCGGATTGCCTCGTCCCAGAGCTCGAAGGTGAGCAGCAACTCGGTTAGGCGCCGTGTGCCCATGGAGTTGCTGGATTTCTCATCCAGCGGGCGGAGCTTCCCGACGACCGTGGTCTTGGGGGCCAGTCTGGGGAGCTCGATCATGTTTTGTGCGATTTCGAGCGCCTTGGAGGCTTGTGCGGTGAAGCCCAGAGTTTCCACCAGCCAGTCGCTGTTGTGGGCGTAGTTGTGGATTTGGTCCGGTACCAGCCGGCGTTGGAGGATCCACGCATGGTCTGTGCGGGCCGCGGCCTCTTGGTGCCAAGCCG
>CANJYI010000242.1 GCA_947478975.1 Chthoniobacteraceae bacterium | reverse complement strand
CATCTGGAGCATCCCAACGGTTGGTGGCGCGACACCGCCCAGAAACTGCTCGTGGTCAAGGGAGACAAGTCGGTGGCTCCCGCCCTCGAAAAGCTCGCGCGTTCGAGTAAGAATCCACTCACACGGATGCATGCTCTCTGGACACTGGAGGGGCTGGAGTCCGCAAGCCCGGCGTTGGTGGCGGCCTTGTTGAAGGACGAGCATCCTCAGGTGCGCGTTTCCGCGGTGCGTGTGAGCGAGTCTTTGTGGAAGGCCGGTGACCTCTCGCTCAAACCGGAAGTCATGGCGCTGGCCAAGGACCCGGATCCCACCGTAGCCCTGCAGGTGCTGCTCACTGGCAAGGTGCTCAATTGGGAGAAGTGGACGGACGCCGCAAACAAAATGATCGTTGAAAGCCCTTCAAAGGGGTTTCAGGAACTTGGGAAAATGGCGCTTGCTGCTGGCCTGCCATCTTATCCCAAGGACTTCAGTCCCCAAGATCTGGCAATGCTCAAGGAAGGGGAGACCATCTTCCGCGAGCTTTGCTTTACCTGCCACGGGCACGATGGCAGGGGGATGCCGCTGGCCGGGGCTGCTCCGGGGGTGACGCTTGCTCCGCCCTTGGCCGGTTCCAAGACGGTCAGCGGGCCTGCAGAGGGGCTTATTTCCGTTCTGCTCCACGGTATCGCCGGTCCGCTGGATGGGAAAACCTATGAAGCGCAGATGGTGCCGCTCGGCACCAATCCGGATCGGTACCTGGCAGCTGTCGGAAGCTATGTGAGAAACAGCTTCAGCAACCGCGGCTCGATTTTGACGCTGGAGGAGGTGGCCACAATTCGGCAGGCGACAAAGGATCGTGCGGTGGCGTGGACCCAGCCTGAGCTGGTTTCAGCCCTGCCCAATCCGCTCAGCAACCGTTCCCAGTGGAAGGCTTCCGCGAGTGAGTCGCCGCAGGCGGTTGCCGCGGCGTTGGATGGAAAAGGCAACACCGCCTGGACCACGGCGGTTCCGCAGGTAGCCGGACAGTGGTTCCAAGTCGAGTTGCCCCAGGAGCAGTCCTTGATGGGCTTGCGGATGGAGGTGCCTCAGCGCTCCAAGGTCGCCGCCAAGCAGGTCAAGGTGGAGCTCAGCACAGACGGCCAAAGCTGGACAACGGTCGTGGGCAAGGCCAGCGGCGGCGTTCCCAACACGGAGCTAAGCTTCCCGACGACCAAGGCCCGCTTTGTGCGGATCACCCAGTTGGGCGCAGGCTCCGATCCGTGGGCGATCAACGAACTGCAGCTGATCCAGCCCGGATCCATGTTCCCTCTCGCCACCCGCTAAGTCGGCCAGCGAAGGAACGGGGCTGCAGAACAGTTCCGAGAAGGGCCGGGGTTTAACGCCCCGGCCTTTTTCTTTGGAGGTATTGCCCCTGTCGGTTGCGAGGCGTTTCTGCCGACCGTCCTCTATCACCGCTCCGCGCCTGCGTTCGTCAGGCCGAAGTAGCGCGGTGGAAACGGGGCTCAACGCCGTGCGGTTTAGCAAAGAAAAAGGCGGCCTCCGTATGGAGGCCGCCTTCTTTGTGAAACCTTGCTGCTCGCGTTTTACTTGCCGTGAGCCTTCACCAGATCGACGTAGGTCATTACATCGCCCACGTTGTCCTTCCAGTTGTTTTCGTGCTCGATCGAGATCGGACCGGCGAAACCCACTTCCTTCAACGCCGTGAGCGCTTCGGCTAGGTTCGCGCGGCCCGTTCCCGCTGGCACCACCGAGGTCCCGCCCTTGGCGATGTCCTTGATGTGGCTGGAAACAACGCGCCCCTTGAGAAGGCGGATGGACTCGGCTGCCGACAGCCCCGAGTTGGTCCAGTGGCCCATGTCCGCACAGGAACCGATGCGGGCGTCGCGGCCCTTGGTCAGTTCCAGAATGTAATTCGGATCCCAGACCTTGTAGTTTTCATCATTCGGCCTGCGGGGATGGTTGTGGTAGCCGACTTTGATGTCGAACTCCTTGACCATCTTCTCGATGGTGTCGATCGCGTTGGTGCTTTCGGTGTTGATCACTCCGATGTCCAAGTCCTTGGCAAAGGAGAACACCTTGCGCGCGGCCTCCTCGTCGACAGGAATGCCAATGACGCCGATTGCCACGGCTTTGATGTTGTTCTTTTTGAGGATGTCCTTGATCGCGGCCAAGCCCTCGGCAGAAACGCCGGGCCCCGTCTTCTGGTCGGGAAGTGCGGCGGAGATCTTCTGGCCGGGAAACAATTCCGTGGTGTGGAGGCCGGCGGAGGCTGTCTTGGCGCAGGCTTCCTCAAAGGTGAACTCCTTGAAGGTGTAGGACTGGGTGCCAAGGGCGAAACCATTGGTGCGGACCTCGGCGGGGATCAGCGTGGCGGCGAGGGCCGCGACGTTCAACACGATGGCGGCGGCAGTTAGAGTGGGGAACCATTTCATAGTTGGGATTGAGGGGAATGGGGATGCGTGCCGGAGTCAAGCGCGAGAAAGATCTCCTGTGCCGAAAGCCAAAACGCAGTGCGCGTCCGTTTGCAGGAGGGCCAGTTGCAAAAGCGGCGAATCAACGGGTCGGAGTGAAAACAAGTCGCCTTTTGCCGACGCTCTCTTGCAAGCTCAGCGCCCAACATGAATCACGTCACTTCCCTTCAAACCCTGACATCCCATGTCCGTCCCGCTGTGGAGGCGCAGCTGGAAGCCACCGGCGGGTTGCTCCGTCTGGCCCCCTGCTGGGTGCCCCGCTCCTTCCTGCAACCCGGCAAGCGCCTCAAGCTGCACCCGGACGATCTTTACGCCTTCGGCCTCAACCGCGGCGGTATTGACGAGCGCTGGTTTGCCTCGACCACCCCCGCCGCCAACGACAACCGTACCCCGGATGAGGGCCTCTCCTACGTGGTCGCTGGACACACGCGTTTTACCCTGCAGGAAGCCGTCGCTGAATGCGGCGCCGAGCTCATCGGAGCCTCCATCTGGAACAAGTACGGCAAGTGGCCCGTCTACTCGAAGTTCTTCGACAACATGGGCCCCATCCCCCACCACATGCACCAGAGCGCGGCCCAGGCCAAGCTCGTCGGGCAGGAGGGCAAGCCGGAGTCTTATTACTTCCCGCCCCAGCACAACAACGTGGGAAACAACTTCCCTTACACCTTCATGGGGCTGGAGCCCGGCACCACCAAGGACCAGGTTCGCCGTTGTATCGCGGACTGGAACAAGGGCGACAACGGGATCCTCGATCTCTCCCGCGCCTATCGGCTCAAGCCCGGCACCGGCTGGTTGATTCCGCCCTGCGTCCTGCACGCGCCCGGTTCGCTTTGCACTTACGAGCCCCAGTGGGGCAGTGATGTCTTCGGGATGTACCAGAACCTTGTAGAAGGCCGGTACGTGCCGTGGGATCTGCTGGTCAAGGACATGCCCAAGGAGCACCACCAGGACATCGACTTCATCGTCGACCAACTGGACTGGGAAGGAAACTGCGACCCCAACTTCAAGGACAACCATTACCTGGAGCCGGTGCCCGTCGCAGACACCCGTGCCGAGGGCTACGTCGACCGCTGGATCGTCTACGGACGCATCAAAGCCGAGCAGCTTTTCACAGCCAAGGAGCTCACCGTCGAAGCCGGCCACAGCTGCACCATCCGCGACAACGGAGCCTACGGCCTCATTTGCGTTCAGGGCGTTGGCAAGATCAACGGCCATCCGCTCAACAGTCCGAAGCTGATCCGCTTCACGGAACTGACCGAAGACGAGTACTTCTGCACGGAGGCCGGAGCCAAGGCGGGGGTGAAGTTTGAAAACCTCAGCGAAACCGAGCCGCTGGTGATCCTGCGCTATTTCGGACCTGAAGTGAATCCGGAAGCCCCTGAAATGGGAGCCTACCGCCACAACAAGTTCTAGCCATTAGCGGCAGCAGGTTTCTGAAAAGGGGTGCGGCATTCATACGCCGCGCCCCTTTTTGTGTGTTCCCAGAAGCCTGGTGGCGCGTTCCGCCGGACAAGCGGAGGGGGAGGTTCCCGCCCATCGCTGCGGCGAGGCGGCCGCAAAGTTCAGATGATCCAGTCGTCCCAATCCTTGCCTCGTTTATCTTTGTCGAGCACCTGGAGTTGGCGCTCCTCGTAGAAAACGAGGGACCGGCGAGGAACGCTCTGTGTGAGAAAAACGCTGGCCGCGACGGTGGAGCCCGCTCCTACAACCGTGTCGCCCCCCATGATGGTCGCTCCTGCGTAGAGGGTGACGTGGTCCTCCAGCGTGGGGTGGCGCTTTTTGCCCCGGAGTGCCTGCCCTCCGGACAGGGACCGGGCAATGAGAGAAACTCCCTGGTAAAGTTTGACGTGGGAACCCAGTTCGGCCGTTTCGCCAATGACGACCCCGGTGCCGTGGTCGATGAAGCAGTGGGAGCCAATCTTTGCGCCGGGATGGATGTCGATACCCGTGCGCGCATGCGCCCATTCGGTCATCATGCGGGGCAGAAGTGGGACGCCAAGATTATACAGCACGTGGGCCATGCGCTGGATGGCAAGTGCTTCTACGAAGGGGTAGGCCACGATGACCTCGTCGGCGCTGGAGGCCGCCGGGTCGCCCTCGAACGCAGCCTGCACATCGGTGCAAAGGAGGCCACGCACCCGGGGAAGGGAGTCGAGAAACGCCTCAAGCACGTCTTCAGCGTTTGAGGGCGTCCCGGGTTCCGGCTTTAGGCGGAGGCTTTTGCCCAACTCCTCGAGGAGGCGGTCAGCAATGGAGAAGACCCGGTGCGAAGTGACCCGGTTGAGGTGCTGGGAGTGAATGGGCTCAAGATCGTGAAACCCGGGGAAGACCAACTGAAGGAGGTCTTCACAGATGGTTGCCAGCGCCCGTTTGGAGGGGAGATTGGTCTGGTCGGCATTGTTGAAGCCGCCCGCCTGCCGGTAGGATTCCAGAATCGTCCCGGTAATTTTGCCCAAATCGAGTTTCATCACGCTTGAAGGTGCGTT
>CANJYI010000241.1 GCA_947478975.1 Chthoniobacteraceae bacterium | reverse complement strand
GCCGCGGACCTGCTGGTGGAGGTCGGCGGGGGGGAGCGCTGGTTTGAAGCGCCTTTTGTCAGGGATGTAAGCACTCACGGGACCGGCTGCACTTATTCGGCAGCGATCGCCTCGGAGTTGGCGAAGGGGGCGGCGTTGCAGGAGGCGGTAGCGGTGGCCAAGCGCTTTGTGACGTTGGCTGTGTCTGCGCACCTGCGCTGGGTGCGTATGGGACACCGAACCGATGCGCTGCATCATTTTGCAGCGCGGTAGCAAGGCTTCGGCTGGACGCTGTTCCAGTCCCTTGGCCTCCGGATTTTATCCCTTTGCCGGTTTCCGCTTGCTGCTCTAATGTTTGCTTCAAAGCCAAACTGACTAATGCCATCTGATGCCGCACCCGCTTCATTGCCACGTCCGTCCCGTCTCAATGGGCTCCTGTTGAGTTTATCGGGGCCAGAGTGGAGTTCTCTGGAGCCTGAAAAGTTGCTTGGGGAAATCTTTTCGGATGCCGGGGCGGAGGAGAGTGAGGAGAGGAAGTCCGTCTTAGGATTGGCTAGCGAGCGGTTTCCCTCTTCACAAATGTTGAAGTTGGGGTTGCTGCGAGAGCTTTCAGCCAGCGGCTCTGTGGTGGAGGCGGGCGACCTAGCCGCGGCTCTTTGCCTTGCTGAGCTGCCTGGTGAGGGGGACTGTTCTCGAATACAGCAGGCCTTGATGGCAGCGGGACGGGTGGAGGAAACCGTTGAGTTTACGCGGCGCGCGATCGAGGTGCACCCAGGGGCGTCGCACCTGCGACACAATCTCGGAATCACATTGAGGAATATGGGGCGCCTGCCGGAGGCGTTGGAAGCATTCCGTGGGGCGGTCGGTGCTTGTCCTTATTCCGATACCAGTTTGACCATGGCTGGTTCGCTTCTCAGAGAGATGGGGCGATTGGAGGAAGCTCTTGAGTTTCACGGGGTGGCCATCCGGATCGATCCCAAATCAGCCCTGGCCCTTTACAATCTTGGGAATGCGTTGTTAGCCAAGGGGGAATTGGCCGCCGCAGTTTGCTCCTACGGACGAGCGCTTGAGATCCGGCCCGACTGGCCTGAATTGCTCAACAATTTGAGCACGGCCCTTGCCACGATGGATCGGTACAAGGAAGCCATTCCACATTTGATCGCGCTTTGCAGGTTGAGGAAAGATTCGCCTGACGACCTTGCACGTCTGGCCGTGGCATTGCGCGAGGCAAACCGTCCGGCTGAGGCTTTGGAATTGGCGGAAATTCTTGTGAGGCTCAATCCGAGGGAGCCTAAATACCGGATGCTCAAGGGAGCCTCGCTTGTGCGGGTGGGCCGTGCGGCGGATGCGGTGAAGGAGTATCAACGGGCAATGGACTTGAATCCGGAAGACCTAGAGTGCTGTAACTCATTGATTTACGCATCAAACTATCTGCCTTACGAGACGCCCTCAGAGCTGTTTTCCATGTACAAGCAGTATGCGGAGCGCGTGGCGGCGTTGGGGTACAGGGCGAGTTGCCAGGTTCAGCTTTTGAGGCCGTTCCCGAGGAAGCTGAGGATAGGTTACGTTTCGGGCGATTTTTGCCACCATCCCGTGACCACCTTCATCGAGCCGGTGCTCACAGAGCACGATCGATCGGGGTTTGAGGTGTACTGTTACTACAACCACTCCCGGAGCGATGCCTTTACGCAACGGCTCCAGTCCTTGCCTGTGCACTGGCGGGTCATCAGGGGGGTCTCTGACGAGGCTTTCTGCGAACTTGTTCAGGCCGATGAAATCGACATTTTGGTGGATTTGTCCGGACACACGGCACGAAACAGGCTTACCGCCCTTGCCCGGAAGCCCGCACGGGTTCAGGTGACGATGGTGGGGTGCATGCAGACCACCGGACTGGACACGGTCGACTATCGCATCTCCGACGAATGGCTGGATCCCACCGGAATGACGGAGGAGTATCATTCCGAGCGGTTGGTCCGGATGCGTTCGGGGGCGGTCTGTTTCCGCCCGCATCCTTTCTCGCCTGAGGTCGCCCCTCTTCCGTTTCTCGGGGGGGCACCCTTTACTTTCGGATCCTTCAACAACCTCGCAAAGATAACCTCTCCGGTGCTTGATTTGTGGGCGGCTGTTCTGATTGCTGTGCCGGGGAGTCGCATGCAGGTCGTCGCGGATTGCGACGAGTTTTTCCTTGCTGAGATGGCCAAGCGCGGGATCTCCAAGGAGCGGTTTGTGATTCTCCGCCGCATGGTTGAGGTGCAGTACCTTGAGGCTCACGCCTCTGTGGATCTCCTGTTGGACACTTTTCCGTTCAACGGGCTGACCATCACATCCAACGCTCTCTGGATGGGGGTGCCCTGTGTGACGCTTTCAGGCGACACCTCGGCGAGTCGCGCAGGCACTTCCTTGTTGGGGAGGCTTGGGTTGCAGCAGTTTGTTGCTTCCAACAAGGAGGCGTATTTGCGCGCTGCGGTTTATTACGCGGAGAATCCGGGAGAGCTCGTTCCGATTAGAGCCGCTTTGCGCAACAAAATGACGCAAGTGTGGGCCAACTCCGTTGGCTACACGCGGGAGTTGGAATCCCACTTTCGGGAAATGTGGCTTACCTCCACGGGGCAGGTTGTTTCGGCGCCAGGCCAAACTCCCTTAAAACCGCAACTCGGCGCCTCAACCGCTCCTGTTCTGGGGCAATCGCAAGCTTCCTCGCTTGCACCAGTGTCGGATCTGCGCGCCCCCTTGGCATTGGATCCTCCCGAAGAGGCAGCCTTCGACCTTGCGGATTTGGTGGGGCGCCATTCTGTTTCGGCCGTGCTGCCCGAGGAGATGGACAGGGCCATCGAACATCTCAAAGCCACGCCCGAATCGGTTGTTGCACTGGGCCGTTTGGAAGACAAGTTGCTCGCCGCAAGTGAGCAATGGAGGCAGGTTCCGGTATGCGGTGAGATCTGGCACCGCTTGGGGGAGGCGGCAGGTGCGGAGCGGTGTTTCGGGCTCGCAGCAAAGACGGCGGTTTCTGCGGGTGACTGGACTTGGCTGGGCGAGGTGCTTCTGCGCTGTTTTCGAGAAGAGGAGGCATTGAGTGCGCTTGAAAATGCCTGCGTACAGGAGGGGGCGAGCGCCCGGGCGGTTTTAGGACTGGGGTGCCTGTTGGTCCACCTGGGGCGGTGGGCCGAAGCGGAGCCTCATCTCCGGCGTGCCATCGGATTGAGTCCCTCCAATTGGGAGGGGTATTTCACGCTCGCCAGTTGTCTCTATCACAAGGGACGTTTCCGCGAGGCATTGAGAGTCGCCCAGACTGCATTCTGCTCCTCTGAGGAGCCGAGGGTCCTGATCAACCTGTCCTCTTATTACGAGAAGTGCGGGCAGTATGTGGATGCGATCGGCTGCTTGCAGAAGGTTCTCGAAAAACAGCCGGACAACGCGGCCGCTTATCTCAACCTTGGTAACTGTTTCCTTTCCTTGGGGATGCTGGACGCAACATTCGCTGCCTACGAGAAGGGGCTTGCCCTTACCTCCGGCGATGCAAAGCTTTACAATAACCTGCTCCACAGCCTCACGTACTCCCCGGATTACGACCAGCCGACGGCGTTTGCCAGGCACCGCGAGTTTGCGCTGAAGTTTGAGGCCCCTTTGCTTCCACACAGGCCCCACAACAACAACCGAGATCCGGAGCGCAGGCTCCGCATTGCGTACGTTTCACCTGATTTCCGGGCGCACTCGGTCGCGCACTTTGTGGAGCCGATGTTTCAGCACCACGATCACTCCCAGTTCGAGGTCTTTGGGGTGCTCTCCCACACTTGGAGTGACGATGTCACGGCGCGCTTGCGTGCTTATTGCGACCAATGGATTGACGCCGCCGCCTTGTCTGACGAGGCGCTTGCAGAGACGTTGCGGGAGGCCGGCATCGACATCGTAGTCGATCTCATCTGCCACTCCGCCGGTTCCCGAGTGCTGATGCTCGCCCGGAAACCTGCCCCCCTTCAGCTCACCATGATCGGGATGCAGCAGACCACCGGCCTCGATTCGGTGGATTATCGCGTCACGGATGCCGTGATGGATCCGCCCGGAATGACCGAGCAGTTCCACTCCGAAAAACTACTGCGGCTTCCAGTGGCCTTCGTTTTCAATCCGCCTTACAGCGCTCCCGCTGTGGCGCCTTTGCCTGCGCTCAAAAACGGGTTCATCACCTTCGGCTCGTTTAATAATTTCGCCAAGGTCAACGACGGGGTTCGGAGCGCTTGGATCCGTGTCTTACAAGCCGTTCCAAACAGTCGTTTTATCTGCGTTGCGCCTCTCGGCAGCGGCTTGGAGGCGGCGATTGCAGAAGCGGGGATTGCGGCGGACAGACTGACCGTCACCCCTCGACTTCACACCGTTGCTTATCTCGAGTTGCACCATAAGATTGATTTTGTTCTCGATACCTTCCCCTTTGCTGGACTCACCGTTTCAGCGGTTGCCGCTTGGATGGGAGTGCCGACGCTCACCCTCGCCGGCAAAACTTCAGCCGCCCGCGCGGGCGCTTCGCTCCAACATTCGGTGGGCCTTGACGAGTTTATCGCTGAGAGCCCTGACGATTTTGTGGAGAAGGCGGTTAAACTCGCTTCGGACTTTGCGCATCTGGCCGAAGTTCGGGCCTCCATGCGGGAGCGCATGGCTGTCCAGTTTACGAACGGCGATGCATACATGCGCACCTTCGAAGCGGGGTTGCGTCAGGCATGGAGGGAGTGGTGCGCGCAGAATCCCGAAGTGGCGCCGGAGGTTTAACACTCAAAGATGAACAAACTTGATCTGCCTGCCGGTTACCAAAGGATCCGGAGGGTGGCCAGTTTTGAAGAACTCGTCGGCACCCGCTTCGAGGACGGAATTAACGCACTGTGCTGGGAGCGCTCGCTTCCCGGGGATTTTGCCGAGGTCATCGAGAAGCTTTCGGCGGGCGAGGGGATCACGACCATTGAGGATGAGCG
>CANJYI010000240.1 GCA_947478975.1 Chthoniobacteraceae bacterium | reverse complement strand
GGCGCGGGGCGAGTCAGCTCCGGCAGCGGGCGGAGCGTTCACCGGTTGGCTTCGACGTTCTGGCGCAGAAAATCGAGCACGTCCTTGAACTTTGACTCGTTCTCAGGATTGACGGCGACGACCGCCTCGTGAGCCTCCAGCATGGTCAGGGCCTCGGCCGCCTTGTCTGCCCGGCCGATTGTATCCAGCGAAACCGCCTGCCCGTTTAGGGACGGCCCGGTCTGAGGCGGATCCAGCTGCATGAGCTGATCCAAGCCAAGGTTGCACAAGAGATCCTGGTTTCGCTCGTTGAGATTGACGATGTGCAGGCCCCCGGAGCCGTCCGCTTTTGATTTGAGTGCGATACTCGCCAAGGTTCCCATGAAGGTGGAATCCATGAAGGGGCAGCCCTTCAAATCGACCACGAATGCGCGGTGTCCACGGCCCAGCATCTCGCGGGCGAACTCCTTGAGTGGCGTGCTGTTTTGAAAACTGCCCTTGCCTTCCACACGAATCCAAACGGTGTCGTTCAACAACCCGACCTGAATGGATGATGGACAGCTCACAGGCGGGTTTGTTTGCTACCAAAGAAAGCTTTGCTGCAGCCCGACCACCCGTCCCTGCTCGATCAGCAAAATTCGCCAGGCTGTTACGGCGCCGTCCTGATGGTAATCGTCCCCCTGGACCGTGAACTCGGTACGCTGTCGGCCGGCAACCTTGGAAAACTGCACCTCCTGGGTCTGCACGTGGGAACCCAGCCGCTTCTGCCGGTATTCGAACCGGACGGTGATTTCAGCGGGGGAAGGCGTCTTGGCCCTCCAGTGAACGGTGTAGGCGTGTCCTTCGCGCTGTTTCCGTTCAAAAGCGTTGATCGCCCCATAGTAACGGCGGTCCTGCTCAATTCTCATCCATGGCGTATCCACCCGGCCGTTGACGGAAGGGTCGATGAGGACGGAGAAAACCTTTTCAACTTCAAAAGCATCGTCGAGAGCCAAGGGAAGCGTCCCGGCGGAAGGAGCGGAAACCGGTTTGAGCGCCACTGCCGAGGTTGCCTGCGGCTTCTCTCCGTTGGGCTTTGGTGAAACGGCGGCAACGCTCCCGCTGAGCAGCAGGAGGGGTACCAATGAAAACAGGGCGCGTCTCATTCGGCCCAGATCTTAAGCCCGCCCTTCAGGGGTGTCAACGATCCCGCTCCTCCCCCCGCTCGGCCGGGTCTCCGAACCCGGCACCTCGAGAGTTCAGGCTCTCATGGGGCCCAATCGGGGCGCCTGAGGCGGCGGAAGGGGCGCGACGTCCGTTTCAAAAAACGGGGCCTCTTTGAAGCCGAAGGCGCCCGCAAGCAAGGCGAGCGGCATCGTCGACCGCAGCGTATTGTAGCGCTGCACCCGCTCGTTGTATGCCTGCCTCGCAAGGGAAACCTGGTTTTCAGCGAAACCAAGTTCCTCAGAAATCCGCACCATGTTCGGACTCGCGCGCAGTTCAGGATACGCCTCCGAAATTGCCAAAAGGCGCCCCACCGCCCCATTCACCCCCGCTTCGGCCATTTGGAGCTTCTGCATTCCGGCCGCCTCCAACGTCTGGGCGCCCAAGGCCCGCCCGAGGACAACTGCCTCCTGGGCGGCGGCATTCACTCCTTCGAGGGTTTCGCGCTCATGTCGCATGTGGCCCCGCGCAGTTTCCACCAAGCCGGGCATGAGTTCGTTGCGCATCCGTAGCCGCAACAGCATTTGGGCGGACGCCTCCGCGCATTCCACCCGTGCCGCCACCAACCCATTGTACGAGGCGAGCGCCCAGAGCAACCCCAGCAGGATCGCTCCCGCCAGCACCAATCCAATTATCATTGCTACACCAAACATCATATCTAGAGGGCAAGAGGGGCTCCGGGCCGGATACTGCCGAAAGGCGCCGAAGCCAAACTGAATGTAGCCCGAAGATTGCCCAAAAAGCAAAAGAGGAAACAGCATCCAATCCTCGCCCCCTGCCCCGCCTCCAAAAGCGTGCCATTGCGCCCGCGCCAAAGGCGGTGCATCCTCCCGCGGCATGTCGAAGACCGTCGTGCTCATCCCAGCCCGCTATGCCTCCACCCGTTTTCCGGGCAAGCCGCTCCACCTGCTCGCAGGCAAGCCGCTGGTGCAGCACGTCTGGGAACGGGCCTGCCAGGCCAAGGGCATCGACTCGGTCATCATCGCCACCGACGACATGCGCATCGCGGAGGCCGCCTTTGCCTTCGGCGCCGAAGTCGCCCTCAGCTCGCCCGACTGCGTCTCGGGCACCGACCGCTGCGCCGAAGTCGCCGCCAGACTCAAAAAAGTCGCCCGCGTCATCAACGTCCAGGGCGACGAACCCATGGTCGATCCTGCGCTCATCTCCAAACTGGCCCGCGCCCTTAAAAAAGAGAGCGCCCTGGAAATGGTCACCGCCGCCACCCCTTTCGGCAAAGACGAGGACCCGGCCAACCCGAACGCAGTCAAAGTCGTCCTCAACAAAAATTCGGACGCCCTGTATTTTTCGCGCAGCCCCATTCCCTTCCTCCGGGACGGTCCGAGTTTCCCGTTTTTGAGGCATCTGGGCATCTACGGTTACACCAGCGGGTTTTTGCAGCGCTTCGTCAAGTGGCCCACGGGCGTATTGGAGGCGGCTGAATCTCTGGAACAGCTCCGCGCCCTCGAGCGGGGTGCCTCCATCCGGGTGGTGCTCACCACCCACGCCTCCATCGGAGTGGACACCCCGGCGGACGCCATCGCAGCAGAAGCCCTTTTGAGCCAACCTTCGCGCTTGCAGAATCAGGCCCTCTGAACGTTTTTAGTAGAAGCACGCCTCCCCCCCGGACGCACCGCCCCTTTCCATGCCCAAAGCCACTCCCACCCCCACTCACCCCATGAAATACATCTTTGTTACGGGAGGCGTCGTCTCGTCGCTGGGCAAGGGCCTCGCAGCTGCCTCCTTGGGCACGCTGCTTGAGACGCGCGGGCTCAAGGTGGTGATGCAAAAGTTCGATCCGTACCTCAACGTTGATCCGGGCACGATGAACCCCTTCCAGCACGGGGAAGTCTACGTCCTGGACGACGGCGCCGAAACCGACCTCGACCTGGGCCATTACGAGCGCTTCACCAGCTCCGTGCTTTCCCGCTCCAACAGCACCACCTCCGGACAGGTGTACGAGACCGTCCTGGCTCGTGAGCGCAGGGGCGACTACCTCGGAAACACCGTGCAGGTCATCCCTCACGTCACCGACGAAATCAAACAGCGCCTGCGCAATCTCTCCAAGGAGCAACCCTGCGACGTCCTGATCACCGAGATCGGCGGCACCACCGGCGACATCGAAGGCCTCCCATTTCTGGAGGCCATCCGCCAGTTCGTCCTCGAAGTGGGCCCTCAAAACGTCGTGATCATGCACGTCACCCTCGTCCCCTACATCAAGGCGGCGGGGGAGCTCAAAACCAAGCCCTCGCAGCAGTCCATCGCCAAACTGCGGGAAATCGGACTCCACCCACAGGTTCTGGTGTGCCGCACCGAGCGGCCCTTGGAGGACGACGTCCGCCAGAAGCTCTCCATGTTTTGCAACGTCCCGCTCAACGCGGTCATCGAGGCGCGCGACGTGGACCATTCCATCTACGAGATGCCCCTGATGCTCCAGCGCGAAGGCCTCGATGAGATCGTCTGCGAACTGCTCCACCTCAAGGTCCACCCCGCCAACACCAACGAGTGGAACCGCTTTGTGCAACGGGCCATCTACCCCAAAAAGCGCGTCAAAATCGCCGTTGTCGGCAAGTACATCGAGCTGCAGGACGCCTACAAGTCCATCTACGAATCCCTCACCCACGCCGCCGCGGCCAACGATTGTGGAATCGACCTCATCCGCGTGGACGCCGAGACACTCGAGGACTGGAACCCCGGGACCGTCCTCAAGGACGTCGCCGGCGTGCTGGTTCCGGGCGGCTTTGGAGAACGGGGGGTGGAAGGAAAAATCAACGCCACCCGTTTTGCCCGCGAAAACAACGTCCCGTTCCTTGGCCTGTGCCTCGGCATGCAGGTGGCCACCATCGAGTTCGCACGCAACGTGTGCGGCCTTGCCGACGCAAACTCCGCCGAGTTCGACCCCAATTCCAAGCACTGTGTGATCCATCTGCTCGAGGAGCAAAAGGGCGTCACCGGCAAGGGCGCCTCGATGCGTCTGGGCACCTGGCCCACGCTCCTCAAGGAAAACACCAAGGGAAGAAAGGTCTACGGCACCGAGGAAATCCGCGAGCGCCACCGCCACCGCTACGAGTTCAACCTGGCCTACAGGGAGCAGATGGAGGCCAAGGGGTTCATCATCTCGGGGACTTCCCCCGACGGCAACCTGGTCGAGCTCATCGAGCTGCGCGACCACCCCTTCTTCCTCGCCTGCCAGTACCACCCTGAGTTCCAGTCGAAGCCGAACCATCCGCACCCGCTGTTCACCGGCTTCATCCAAGCCAGTCTCGCGAACTGCTAGCACCGGAACCGTACGCCGCCGCCCCTGACCCGGGGCTCCACCCCATGCAAGACACCCCTTCCCCCGAGGCACCAAAGAACCTCGTGCTCGTTGGCTTCATGGGCAGCGGCAAGTCCTCCGTGGGCAGGCTGGCGGCAAAGGCGCTTGGCTTCCAATTCACCGACACCGATCAAATTGTCGTTGAACGGGCCGGCCGCCAGATTTCCGACATCTTCGCGACCGACGGCGAGGCGGCGTTCCGCGCCCTGGAGACCGAGGCTATCGCATCCCTCGCGCACCTGGCAGGGTATGTGGTTTCCACCGGCGGAGGTGCCGTTTTGTCGGAGCACAACAGACAGGCCCTGCGCGCCCTGGGGTTTGTGGTCTGCCTGACTGCCTCGGAAGACATTCTCTTTGAGCGGGTCGCGCGCAACTCTAAGCGGCCGCTGCTCCAGACCGAGAACCCGCGCGCCACCCTTTCAAAGCTCATCAGGGAACGCGCCGCCCTCTACGAGGCGGCCGCACACCACACCCTCGACACGTCCCTT
>CANJYI010000239.1 GCA_947478975.1 Chthoniobacteraceae bacterium | reverse complement strand
TTTGAGCGGAATCTTGAGGGGTTCCACTTTGGTCTGCGCCTCGGAATCGGTGGTACCTAGTGGGGCCGGAGTCACGCGGTACAGCTGGCCGTACTGGTCGCCGCAGATGAGGCGGCCCTTGGGGTCGACTGCGAGGGAAACCCAGGAACCTTCCTCCAGTTTCGGGACACGGTGGAGCAATTCGACCTTGAAGTCCGGGGGCACGGCGATGTCCGCCGGGAGCGTCACCACCGGAGGAAAGAGGCTGAGTACATCGTTGTTTGCCTCGTATTTCCCGGCAACACCGGCGGGCATGGGACCGAAAGGTGTCTTGCCGCCAGAGGTGAAGATCCAGCCCTCGCCAGTCTCGACTGTCTGTTTGGAGCCGTCGGCAAGTTCGATGAGCAGTTGCGCCACGATCCGGGGCGCGTTTTTGTTCTCGGAAGCGTCGATGGAAAGGACGTTCTTTCCGGGCTTGAGGCTGGCGGTGAGATCAAACCTGGCAGGAGCGGCGCCGAGCGGTTCGCCGTTGAGTTTGACGCTTCCAGAGCGGCTGGTGGCGACCCGCAACGAGGCCGACTTCACTGGACCTGCCACCTCAAATTCCTTGGTGAAGGTGCCGCTGTTGCGCTCCGCGCCCTTGGGCGAGGTCGCCCATACGGGATCTGCACGGAGGCTTGGGGTCAGGAGGAGGCAGGCGATGGAGGCGCTGAGAATCGGAAGGAGTGCGGGAGGTTTCATGGGTTCTGGGGGAGATTCAACGTGGAAGAGATTCCTTAGGTGAAGGGGGCGGAGTGCCGGGGGGGACTTGTGATTTACGGAAGCAGCAGGATCGTCAGCCGCTTTGGTCCATGCGCTCCAAGGACCAGGATCCGTTCGATGTCGCCCGTGCGGCTCGGGCCCGTGATGAAGGAAATCATGCTCGGATAGTGCGCACGGTATTTCGCGGCGAGGCTCTCGTAGGCCTCCGTCAGATCGGTCACCAGCTGGCTTTGACGTGCTATGACGATGTGGTGGGGGGGAAGTACGCTCAGGACGCGGCCTCCGGAGTTGTCGCTGGTCACACACACGGAGCCGGTCTGCGCGACGAGCAGCTCGCATTCGGTGATGCCAGCGTCGCACGCTTCCAGCGCGTTTTTGTCGTAGCCGCCGTCCACGCAGAGTTGCGCGAGGTTGTTGGGCAGCAGGGGAGCGAGTTTGTCCAAAAGACCTCCCCGGTGAAGGGCGATGGTCTTCCAGGATTCGGCGCTTGAAAGCGAGGCGATCTCCGCGGCGGCCTGGGCGAGGTCAGCGCAGACGATCAACTCGGAGCGAAGCGTTTCGCTCAGCTTTGCAAACAGGGCGAACTTCTCGTCCAGACTCGGGCCCACCGGGGGAAGCCATTCGCGGAAATGCGCGGTGGTGGGCTCTCCGCCGGCGGAACGTTCGGCGGGATGCTTGAGTGGGGCGGGGACGCGGAGGGCTTCGCGCACCCGGCCGAGAATCGCTTCGCGGTCACCATTTTGGGAATTCATTTGGCGCCTCCATTCTGTGAGATTGCGGCGGCTTTTTGCGCCTGGTGTGCCTTGAACTGCGCTCGGAAGGAGCGGAGCGGGGCCGAGGGAAAGTCCCGCGTGTTTGTCCAGGCCCTCACCGGGTCGAGTGCGGTGCGCTCGATGAGCGGATGGAGCAGCGAGCCCAGCGGAGCGAACCTGGAGGCGAATTTGTAGAGCGCGGGCCGGCGCATCAGGAAGGCGAACATCCTCCACACCAGACTCTCGCCGGGGGCCGGCTTTTCCTGTGCCGCGTTTCGGCGGTTGCGCAGAAGGTGATGGTGGATGTCGATTCCGACCGGGCAGGTCTCCGTGCAGGCGCCGCACAAGGAGGAGGCGCCTGAGAGGTGCTTCCAGTCCTGGAGCCCACGGAAATGCGGAGTGATCACCGAGCCGATCGGGCCCTGGTAGGTTGTACCATAGGTGTGGCCGCCGATGTTCTTGAAAATGGGGCAGACGTTGAGGCACGCGCCACAGCGGATGCAGTGGAGGGCGTCGCGCTGCTCCGGGTCGGCCAGGAGGCGGGTGCGGTGGTTGTCGAGAAGCACGACGTGGAACTCCTCGGGGCCGTCGGTTTCACCCGGTTGGCGTGGGCCGCCGTACATAGAGTTGTAGCCAGTCAGGTGCTGGCCGGTTCCGGCCGTGGCGAGCATCGGCAGGAGGAGGGCCAGGTCGCCGAGGCAGGGAACCACCTTTTCGATGCCGATGAGGGCCACGTGGATCTTGGGGATGCCCACGGTGAGCCGGGCGTTGCCCTCGTTTTCGGTGATGGAGATCATCCCGGTGTCCGCTACGATGAAGTTTCCGCCGGAGATGCCCATGTCCGCATCGATGTAGGCGCGACGTAGGACGCGGCGCGCGATCATGGTGAGTTCCTCGGGGTTGTCGGTCTTGGCGGTGCCGAGTTCCTTCTCGAACAGATCGCTGATTTCGTCCCGGCGCAGGTGCATGCACGGGAAAACAAAGTGGTAGGGGGCCTCGCCCTTGAGCTGCTGGATGTACTCGCCCAGGTCGCTTTCGACCACGCCGTAGCCGGCGGCGAGAAGGGCGGGGTTGAGGTGGATTTCCTCCCCGGTCATCGCCTTGGATTTGACGATGGAACGCACCCCGCGGGCAGCCGCCAATTCGAGAATGTAGTTCCTGGCCTGCTCGCTGTTGCTCGCCCAGAAGACCTTGCCACCGCGGGCGGTGAACTTACGTTCAAACTCTTCCAGGTACTTGTCGAGGTGGTTGACCGCCTCGTGCTTGATGGTTGCCGCGGCGGAACGGGCGCTCTTCCAGTCGGTGAACGTCGCCCCCGTGCGGTTGCGGGCCGTCTGGTAGTTGGAAAGCGCGCGCCGCACTGCCAGACGGCGTACATCGTCTGTAGCGGTCCGATTGGCGTCTGTTTGGAACTGGTCGCGCGGGGCCTCGGCCAAGGTGCTCATAAGCGGATGAGAATGGGGAAGGGGAGTTGGACTAGCGGCTGGCGAGAACCTCGGCGAGGTGCAGGCATTTGACGGAACCGACGTTTCGATTGAGCCAGCCGCCGATTTGCATCAGGCAGCTGGAGTCGTTGCTGATCACATAGTCGGCCTGTGTTTCACGGATGGAGTTGCATTTGACCTCGGCCATCGCGGTGGAAATCTGGGGGTACTTCACCGCGAAGGTGCCGCCGAAGCCGCAGCAGGTTTCCGCTTCCCCCATTTCCACTAGCTCCAAGCCCTTGACGTGTTGGAGGAGCTCGCGGGGAGCCTGCTTGGTTCCCAACTCGCGCAAGCCGTGGCAGCCGTCGTGGAAAGTCGCCCGCCCCTCGAAGCGCGCTCCCAGATCCTTGACGCCCAGTTTGTTGACCAAAAACTCTGAGAACTCCCAAGTCTTGGCTGCGTGCGCCTTGGCTGCGGCCTCCTCTGGGAGACCGTGGAAGAGTTCCGGGTAGAAAACCTTGAACATCGCCCCGCAGGAACCGGAGCCGGAGAGGATGATCTCTGCGTTCTGGAAAACGACGAGTTGCTTGCGAGCGACGGAACGGGCTTCCTCCCAGTAACCGGAGTTAAACGGCGGCTGCCCGCAGCAGGTCTGGTCTTCTGGGAACTCGACGGTGTGGCCCAATCGCTCCAAAACGCGCACCATGGACATGCCAACGTTCGGATAGAGGGAATCGATGAAACAGGGAACAAACAGAGTGACGCGCATGGGTCTTGAGAGAGTGCCCCAAATGTGAACCGCCCTGCAAGGAGTGGCAACCCTGCAGGGCGGTGAAACGAGCTCTAGCCCCCCTCAAAAGGGGCGTCCGAGTTGATTTTGAAGCGCGACTAATTCACGTAGGCCGCCTCGTTGGAAAAGAGGATCGCCTGCACCAACGTTTCCCAGGGGGAAAAGGTGACGCGCTGCACAATGTCCGCCGCCCTGAGTTTCGCATCCTTGGCAGCGACAGTCGCCTTCTTGCTCAAGGTGAGGGTGTTGCCGGTGATCGACGTAATGACTGTGTCGGCCGGGATCCCCGTGCCTGAAACGGTCCAGCCTACGCGCATTTCGGACGCGTTGGTCACGTTGCTGACCGTGTTGGCGCTCTTGGCAATGGTGACCTCATTTCCCGCGAGTTCGAAGTCATTGAGAATCGCCTTCTTTGCACCGGTGTTGTTCTGCTGCCCTTTGATCCGGATCTCTGCGCGCTTTGCCGCCTCCTTATTGATGTCGGCCGTCTCGGCGCGTACGCCTTGCTGCTGCTTGGCTTCCTCCACCAGGAACCTGGTGGCCAACTGGCGCTCCGCCGGGGTAGGGAGCCTCTGCAGCACGATCCTGAAGATCGCGCTAATCCCCGCATCAGTGCTCTTCTCGACTGACACCGCTTGGATCACCTCGGGCCTGGCAACGATCCGCTGAACGATGTTGGCCACGAAGGGGCTGTTCATGAGGAACAGGGCCTGTTGTGGGACGATCGTCGAGGTTCGCTTTGTGTTCGGCTGATCCGGGTTGGACATGTCAAACTGCATGAGCAGGTCCGGCATGTTTGCCCGGTCGATATAGCCGTACACAGAGCGGCGGAAGGAGTAGGGTTCTTCGGTAATGTTTACCGCCGGACCGTTCATCGTCCGGTCCAGCATGCCGGCCATCGACAGAAGAGAGTCTCGGAAAGACTCAAAATCCAAGCGGCGCACATTCGAATGCCAAAGGGTGACGTTTGCCGGATCGAGCTTTTGGTAGTCCACAACGGAGTTGCGGAAGGAGGTGTTACTGGACTGCTGGTAGGTCTTGGAAAGCATGATCGCCTTGTGGAGGGCTTTTATCGACCAGGCCGGCTTTGCCGGGCCGTAATCTTCCACAAACCAAGAAGACAGGAAGTCCAAGAGCTCAGGGTGCGAGGGATCGCCCGCCTGGTTGCCCAGATCGTCCGGGGTTCTGACGAGCCCCTCGCCGAAGTGGTACATCCAGACCCGGTTGACCAAAACGCGTGCAGTCAACGGGTTGGTCTTGCTGGCAATGGCCTGAGC
>CANJYI010000238.1 GCA_947478975.1 Chthoniobacteraceae bacterium | reverse complement strand
GCACGGCCTCGCTCCACACGGAGCCGCCGCCATTGGAGACGCGGACGCGGTAGCTGCCCTGCAGCGCTTCGGTGACGTTGTTGAGCGGGAGTTCCTGGGTGGTTGCGCCACTGATGTCGACTCCATCCTTCTGCCACTGGTAGGAGAGCGCGGTGGCGCTGGTCGCCTCCACCCGCAGCACGCCGGAACTGCCCGGCGGCATCCGCAGCCCCACGGGCTGCTTGGTGATCAACGGCGGGATGGCCTTCTCCGCGTCGTACAGCGCCGCGACTTCGGCGGCGGAGAGGGCGCGGTTGTAGATACGGACGTCGTCCAAAAGCCCCATAAAACCCCGACCCATTCCAGTTCCAGTCCCAGACCCATCTGCAACCTTCACGCCCAATGGCTCGATGAATTTTGCTCTGCCGGTCGAAACACCCCCACGTACCCGCACGCCGTTGACATACAGTTCCGGAGCTCCGTTGTTGCTCACGGTGACTACCGCATGCACCCACGCACCGCCAAAATCAGTCTTATAGACCAACACTGGCGCAAGAAATTGATGCCCATGCTCACATACGGAAATGCCATTTTTGCTGGCCTGAATTCCAATGCCGGATCCGGTCTCTCCACCCCACATTGGTGGAACTACAAAGTGGTCGTAGTAAAAATACTCGGTACCACCTCCACCCTCAGCTGGGATTGCCTCTTCCACCAATGCTTTGAAGTAAAAGGTGACACTGAAAGAGGCGCTCAGGCTCAGCTTGTCAACCTCATACGTAACCTCCTTGCCTCCACCGTAAGACTCAAACTTGATAGCTCTGCCCGGGATTCCAGATTTATCCGCTTCAAAAGTTGCACCGATAATTTTGCCGTCGTTGCCGCTTCCAGAGGCGTCACTCGCATCACCATTGAATGGATAGTAAGCCACTAAGCCGCGGAGAAGGTCTGGACTTAAGTCGGGTGTAAGTTTCACCCCCGTGATTGCCAGCTCAGCTCCGTTGCTGGTGACGGTTTTGCCCGAGGCGTCACCCACGACCACGCTGTACTTCCCGATCTGTGCGGGAAGGACGTTCGTGAGACTGAGGACAGCCTGCGTGGCTCCCTGAATCGCCGTGCCATCTTTCCTCCACTGGTAGGTCAGCGGCGCTAGGCCGGTGGCCGCGACGCTAAAGGAAGCCGTCCCCCCGATCACGGGCACCGTAACGGCCGCTGGCTGGGTGGTGATGGCGAGGTTCAGCTGCGCTGCCGTCCGCTCGATCTCGAGAAGGTAGCCGACGGGCTCCCAGAACACATTTGGGATGTCGTCCCACTTGTTGCCTCCGTTGACCCATTTGTGCATGTAATTGCCAGAGCCATTGGGTTCGCCCGAACTCCAGAGCTGGTAAGAAAACGGCTCGCCGGTCACCCACTTCCACTGGCCCTCGAGCAGTTCGTCAGTGGCGCCCATCCACAGGTCCATCTTTGTGAACTTGTCGCCCAGCGCGACCCGGATGGTGTCCCATTCCGCCGCACTCGCGACCGTCACCAAATGTCCGCCACGCTTCTCCGCATCCGCTTTGGCTTCCTTCCACGTGAACCGCCCCTCCACAACGGAGTACTGGTTCTGGACGGTCGGCTCGATTTCAAGGAGGTATCCAAACCCATCTGCCGTGGAATTATCAATCCACACAAAACCGTTTTCCCGGTCTCTAAAGTACGTGTGCTCCGCATGTGACAGAAGCTTTGCGCCATCGGCTACATTTCCAGGTTCCTGCCCGCCAATCGTGCTGTTTCCCCACTTGGTGAATTGCCAAGGCTCGCCAGTGATCCAACTCCAGCCTGAGGCTGCATTGGCATACGTGCCGCCCAACCACATTGTGGTTGTTAAAAGCAGCGGCTCCTGAGCTTTGATTGACAGCCACTCCGACGCGCTTGTGATTGTGGCCAAGTGTCCGCCCTTTGCTTCAGCGTCCACCTTGGCCTGGGGCCAGGTAAACGTGCCCGGAACAAAGCGGTATCTCGCACCCGCAAGCCCCGAATCCGGGTTGGTGGGATCGGTGCCGTTCTTGATTTCGTCGCTGTCGGACACCCCGTCGCCATCGGTGTCCCACTTGGTGGGGTCGGTGAAATAGCCGCGCTCGAAGAGGTAGCCCCAGCGGACCACATTGTTGGAGTCGTTCCAAATAAACCCGTTCGGACGGTCCACATAAGCAGGGTCGCTCCAGAGCATCAGCGTGTTCTCGCTCGTCGCGCCGTTGGGCTCCTGGCCCCAGCCCGGATTGCGCCCCCATTTTGCAAAGGCCCACTTTTCCCCCGTGATCCAGCGCCAGCGTCCTTCCGTGCCCTCGTCCGTGCCGCCCAGCCACAGCGTGGTCGTTGTCACCGCCGGCCCGACCACCGTCTTGATGGCCTGCCATTCCGCGTCGCTGGTGATCGTCGCCAGATGCCCGCCCTTCGCCTCCGCGTGCGCCTTGGCCTCCGCCCAGGTGAAGGCACCGGACACGATCTCATAACGGCCCCAGCCGTATTCGTAGGCGTCACTCAAGCCGTCGCCATCGGTGTCGAGCACCTCGTTCTGGCGGTAGAGTGCAAGAACATCGTCGGCGCTGAGCGCGCGGTTGTACCAGCGCACGTCGTCCAGGGTGCCCGTGAGGCTCGTGGCGCCCACCGCAGAGCCGATGAGGAGCGGGTGTTCGTTGGCCACCTCGATGTCGGCGGGCGTAATGTCGGTTTCGACACGCTTGGTGCCGTCGACGTACAGCGTCATCTTGCCCTTGCGGTCGTACACGGAGGTCACGAGGTGCCATTTGTTGTCGCCCACCGCTGCGGAATCGGCGGCACGCTTCGCCGTGGGAGCGCCGTTACCCCAGAGGGAGGTCCGCGCTGCAAGAGTCGCAAGTGAACTGTAGCCGCTGCTGGCCTTCCCGTTGCTAGCCACGACCCGCATCCCCGGGAAATTCCACCCGTGATCAAGGCTGGCGTAGCGACCGCTGCGAGCCGCCACCCGGGCGGTATTCGCGTCCGTCGCAGGGATCCCGGGCCGTGGCCCGTAGGCGGCCCCTCCACGAACGGCGCGAACCGGACCTCCGTCCCCAATGACAGAGGTCGGGACGTCTTTCATGCCATCCCAACACCACTCGTTGATGTTCCCGCCCATTCCATAGAGGCCATAACCGTTTGGAGGGAAATAGGTGACCGCATTAAAACGTGCGCTCCAAAAGTCGCCCCCGTCAGAAAACCCAGGGGGCAACCCAATCGCCGCGCTCTTGTCGTAGACTTGGCTCTTGGTGGAATAATAGTTGTCGTTGGTTGGGCTGATGTCGTCACCCCAGGGGAACCTTTTGCCCTCCAAGCCACCGCGTGCGGCCTTTTCCCATTCGGCTTCTGTGGGGAGCCGGTAACCGTCTCCCCGCCAATCCACGTGGTTGTTGAACAGGTCAATGTTACCCACGCGGTAGACATCCGAGCGGGTTCTTCCGTCGGAAACGTAATAAGCGGGCGTCCTGCCCTCCATTTCACTCAGTGCGTTGCACCACTTCACCGCGTCATACCACGTGACTGCGACAATCGGAAAATCGTCTTTTTCGTCGTTGTGGGGTTTTGAAAAGGAGTAGCCGTTTTGCGCAGCCCAATCTCGAACCTTCCGCCACTGCGCTCCCGTAACCTCGGTTCGGGCCATGTAATAGGTTTCCAAGCTGAGCGTTCGGACCGGCGAAGAGGCGTCCTTGTCGAGGTTGTCCCCCATTTGGAAACTGCCCCCAGTAATCTGGCTGAATGGGCTGTTTAGCACCTCCGAAAACGGAGCGGAAACACTCCCGACACGGTACTTGACGGTTTCCGCGGAATCCCACGTCCACTGCGTGGTTAGTGTGTTGGAGGTCAGCGGCGGGGTGAGCAGCTCGCCGGTGGTGATGTTTCTGAGCTCGATGTTGCCGATCTCCACGAGCTGCCGCCAAGCGCTATGGAAAGCGAACTGTGGATGAACGTCGGCAGATGAGATCAACGATTTGAACCGATAGCGAAACTCGACGTGATCGCCCACCACTGTCGCCGCCTCCGTCAGATTGAGTCCAACCGTTGCGATGTCCCAAACGTCCTTGCTGGAATAAAACTCGAAGTGACAGCCGAACCCCCACGCAAAGTCCGCCGACATTACCGCCGTCACCTCGTACACATTCCCCGCGACCAAATTGATACCTGCCACGGACTGGATGCGCTGGTACCCGCCCTCTGCCTTCGACAGCTTGAAATAGGTCACCGCCTGCGAGGACAGGGTCGCCGCCGCTCCCGCTCCAATGCCAATCCCCCCCGCCTTGCTCGGGTCCATCTTCGAGAGCAGCCAGCTTTCCGCCGCGCTCGAGGTCTTCACCCACGCCGACAGCGTCGCGTCGGATTTGTTCAAATCGAACGCAGCCCGATCGCCCACTTCAAAATAAGCGCCGTTGCCCCCGAAGGAGAACGCACCGGTGCCCACACCAAAACGGTCCGCCGCAGCTGCGGGGGTCCCGCGCATCATCGCGTGGTTGGCGAAGCCCGAGGAATCCTGCCCGTTGCCATCCAGCTTCCAATGGCCAACCAACCCCTGCCACAGCCCGGCGTTGACGCCGGTGACCCCAAGCGTCGCCGTGGCACTGGTGACGTTTGCGAACCCGTCGCTCACCACACACGCATACGCGCCGGTGTGCCGGGCCTCCACCTTTGGAAGCGTCAGCACGGCGCTGGTCGCTCCCGGAATCTCCACGCCGTCCTTGAGCCACTGATAGTACAACACCCCGCGCGAGCCCGACGCCCGCACCGCAAACTGTGCCGCCACACCGGCGTCCACGAGCAACGACTTCGGATCCTGCACGACCACAGGCGGCAGGATGTCCCCGCCGTCGGGCTGGCTGCCGAGCGCCTCGATTTCGAGCGTGGTCAGGGCGCGCCCGTAGATGCGCAGATCGTCCAGCGCTCCCGCGAAAGCCCCGTCAGAGAGCGTCGCGTTCCGGCCTAGGTTCAGCGTTTTGCCAAACGCGGGCGCTGCG
>CANJYI010000237.1 GCA_947478975.1 Chthoniobacteraceae bacterium | reverse complement strand
CGAAGCGGGCGCCGACCGCGACCAGCGCATCCGGCACGCCTTCCGGTTGGTGTTGGCCCGGGCGCCCTCGGAGCCTGAACTGCGCCGACTCGGGCAGTTGCTCGAGGAGTCCAGGCAGAACTTTGCCGCCGACAAGGAGCGAGCCCTCAAAATGGCGACCGACCCGATCGGGCCGCTTCCCCAGGGGGCGGATCCCGTGGAGCTTGCCTCCTGGACCGCTTTTTCCAATGTGTTGCTCAATCTCGATGAGGCGCTGATGCGCCGCTAAGTCCCTTCTTTGCTTCTTTTTTTATGAACTTCGATCCCGCAATTCGCTTGGGGCAACTGGAGGACCAGACCCGCCGCAATTTCCTGCGCAACACCAGCCAGTTTAGCCTGGGCGCAATCGCTCTGGAGTCCCTGTGGCAGCGCGACGCAGGCGCCGCCGTTCTCGCAGACAACCCGCTCGCCCCGCGCGCCGGGCATTTCAAGTCCAAGGCCAAACGCGTCATTTACCTGCACATGTCCGGCGGTCCGCCCCACCTGGACATCTTTGACTACAAGCCCGAGTTGGTGAAGCGCACCGGCCAGGATTGTCCGGACGACTTTCTCAAGGGGCGCCGGTTTGCCTTCACCACGGGCGTGCCCAAGCTGATGGGAACGCCCCGGACCTTCGGGCAGTACGGCTCAGGGGGGATCTGGATGTCGGATGCGGTGCCCAATTTCCAGCGGGTGGCCGGGGATGTGACCGTGGTGCGTTCGATGAAGACCGACGAGTTCAACCACGCCCCGGCGGAGCTGCTGCTCTACACGGGGTCGCCGCGGCAGGGACGGCCTTCTATGGGTTCGTGGGTGACTTACGGGTTGGGAACGGAGAACGAAAACCTGCCCGGTTTTGTCGTGCTGATTTCCTCGGGCACGCAGCCCAGCGGGGGGCAGGGATGCTGGGGCAGCGGGTTTGTGCCTTCGGTGTACCAGGGGGTGCAGTGCCGCTCGAAGGGCGATCCCGTGTTGTATGTTTCGGACCCTGCGGGAATGAACCGCGAGGCGCGGCGCCAGACGCTGGACGCACTCAAGGACCTGAACCAGTTGCAGTCGTCGGAGTTGGGCCATCCCGAGACGGCGACCCGGATCGCACAATACGAACTGGCCTACCGGATGCAGACTTCCGTGCCCGAGGTCATGGACATCTCGCGCGAGCCAGCCGCGGTGTTGGAGGCCTACGGGGCCCAGCCCGGGGAGGCCAGCTTTGCGAACAATTGCCTGTTGGCGCGCCGGCTTGTGGAGCAGGGGGTGCGTTACGTGCAGCTCTTTGATTGGGGCTGGGACTTTCACGGAACCGGCCCGGGCGAGGACATCCGGGACGGCCTGACCAAAAAAATGAGCCGCACCGACAAGCCCGTCGCCGCGCTGTTGGAGGACCTCAAGCAGCGGGGCCTTCTTGACGACACCATCGTGGTGTGGGGCGGGGAGTTTGGGCGCACGCCCTTCCGCGAGGGCCGCACCGCGGGCGGGGCCGTACTCGGGCGTGACCACTATCCGGACTGCTTTTCATTGATGCTGGCCGGCGGCGGCTTCAAACGGGGCTTCTCCTACGGCTCAACCGACGAACTTGGGTTTGGCGTTTCGGAGAACCCGGTGCATGTGCACGATTTGCAGGCCACTATTTTGCACCAGCTCGGCTTTGACCACGAGAAGCTGACCTACCGCTTCCAAGGCCGAGATTTCCGGCTGACCGATGTGCACGGCACGGTAGTGAAGGAACTGCTCGCATAGCCCCGCCTTTTATGGGCAGGCCCCCCGCGATCTCGCCGGAACTTTTGCTCACCGCCTACCGGCAGGGGATTTTCCCGATGGCCGATCCGGACGGTGCGATGTCCTGGTACTCGCCCGACCCGCGGGGGGTCATTCCGCTGGAGGAGTTCCACCTGCCCCACGGGCTGAAGCGCACCCTTGCCAAGGGGCTTTTTGAGGTGCGCATCAACACGGCCTTCGCCGCGGTTTTGGAGGGGTGTGCAGACCGGGACGAGACGTGGATCGACGGGCGGATCAAACAGAGCTATCAGGAGCTGCACCGGTTGGGTTTTGCCCATTCGGTGGAAGCGTGGCAGGGAGATGTGCTCGGGGGCGGGTTGTACGGAGTGGCGTTGGGGGGAGCTTTTTTCGGCGAATCCATGTTCCACACGGTCACCGACGCCTCCAAAGTTGCCCTTCACGCCCTGGTGCAGCGTTTGCGCCAGCAGGGCTTTGGGCTGCTCGATTTGCAGTGGGTTACCCCGCATCTGGCAAAATTTGGCGCTCGGGAGATTCCCCGTTCGGAATATCTCCGGCAGTTGGAGCTCCAACTGGAGCGCCGCTGCTCTTTTTCCGGAAAGTAGGAGCGCAGGGGAAGAGCCGTCGAAGGGGCCGCGGAGCCGGGAAAGGGGGCTGTCCCAAGGCCATTGGCAGGGCCTTCAGGAGTCGGGCCGGCTGCCTCGTTTTTCTTTCCAATCCGACGGGTTCGGGTATGCTCGACCGTTTCCGATGAGCGCCGAACTCTCCACTGCCGAACTCTCCGATCGCTATGTGATTCCGACCTACGGTCGGTTCAACGTGAGCCTGGAGCGAGGGCAGGGGTGCCGGGTCTGGGACGAGGCCGGCCGCGAGTATCTGGACTTTGGAGCCGGTATCGCCGTGACTTCGCTGGGGCACTGCCACCCCCGGGTGGTTGCCAGAATGCGGGACCAACTCGGTGTGCTCGTGCACACTTCCAACCTCTACTACACCCGTCCGCAGGCGGAACTCGCCAAGCGCCTGGTGGAAATCGTGGGCGCCCCGGGAAAGGTGTTTTTCTGCAATTCAGGCGCCGAGGCCAACGAGGCGCTCTACAAGCTCACGCGCAAATTTGGCAACGAATGCAACGGGTTTGCCCACGCCTCCGGCGGCACCTCCAACCCGGACGCGCCCGTGCGGAGGGGGATTGTTTCGATGCTCGGCTCCTTTCACGGGCGCACCCTCGGGGGTATCGCCGCCACGGGGCAGGACAAGGTGAAGAAGGGTTTTGAGCCCATGGTCGAGGGATTCTCCCACACCGCCTTCAACGACACCGAGGCGCTTCGGGACGCCGCTGAAGCGCCCGGTCTGGCGGCCCTATTGATCGAACCCATTCAAGGGGAGGGGGGGATTCACGCGGCAAGGCCGGAATTCTTAAGGGAGGCGCGCACCCTGTGCGACCGGCATTCGCTGCTTTTGCTTTTTGACGAAGTCCAGTGCGGCCTCGGGCGCTCGGGTGACTGGAACGGCTGGGACTCCGTCGCTCCCGACCTCAAGCCCGACGCTGTGTCCTGGGCCAAGGGCATCGCCGGCGGCTTTCCCCTGGGGGCTGTCTGGGTCAGCTCCCGGCCCGTGCAGATGCGTTCGGGCGAGATCAAGCCGTTGTGCGACCTGCTGGGCCCCGGGTCCCATGGTACGACTTTTGGCGGCACTCCCTTGATTTGCGCCGGCGCACTCGAAGTGCTGGCGGTCATTGAGGAGGAGCATCTTTTGGAAAACGCCCGGGCGCAGGGCAGGCGGGCCGTCGCCTCGCTCGAGGCGCTGGGCTCCCCTTGGATCCGCGAGGTGCGCGGCGTAGGGTTGCTCCTCGGCATTGAACTTTCAGCGGACTTTGCGGCCCAATGCGGACTGCCCCCCGGCAAGGCGCCCTCCCTGTTCTTGGTGGAGCGCCTGCACGCGGCCGGTTTGCTGACCATCCCCTCGGGAACCCACACCATCCGCTGGCTGCCGCCGTTGACCGTGACGGCCGCCGAGGTGGACGAGGCGGTCGGAATCCTTTCCGGCGTGCTTGCAAGTCTGCCCCGTTCCTGAGCTTTTGCTCCCTTTGCACCTGCCGCTTTTTCGTCATGAAACACCTGCTTTCCATTGAGTCCCTGCACCGTCAGGAGATCTATGAGATCCTCGAGTTGGCCGACTCCATGAAAGGGACCCGGGGCCATCACGAATGGCTGCCTTTGGAGGGCCAGTGTTGGGCGCTCATTTTCAGCAAGTCCTCCACCCGCACGCGGGTTTCCTTTGAAGTGGGCATCCGCGAGCTCGGTGGCAGCGTCATGTTCCTCTCCTCGGCCGACATCCAACTCGGCCGCGGCGAACCCATCGAAGACACCGCCCGCGTGATGGGCCGCCTGCTCGACGGCGCGGTCATCCGGACCTTCAGGCAGTCCGACGTCGAGGTCTTCGCCGAATACTCCCACATTCCGACCATCAACGCCCTTACCGACGACGAGCACCCCTGCCAGATCCTGGCAGATCTGCAGACCATCCGGGAGAAGCTGGGCGGGGTCGAGGGGCGCTCGGTTTGCTTTATTGGCGACGGGGCGTGCAACGTGGCCGCGTCGTGGCTGTGGGCTGCCACCAAGCTGGATTTTGAACTGCGCATTGCCGCCCCGGCGGCCTTCCAGCCCTCGCCGGACCTGCTCGAAAGGCTGGGCCGACAGGCCAGAGTCGTGCTTCTTGAGGATCCCATGGAGGCGGCGAAGGGCGCGGACGTTTTGTACACGGACGTGTGGGTGAGCATGGGCAAGGAAGAGGAGGCTGCGCGGCGGCTCTCCGCTTTGGCGCCCTACCAGATCAACGAAACCCTTCTGGCACAGGCCGATCCCAAGGCTCTGGTCATGCATTGTCTCCCCGCTTACCGGGGTAAGGAAATCTCTGCAGAGACCTTCGAGCTCCACGCCGACACGCTTTTCGACCAGGCGGAGAACCGGCTCCACGCCCAGAAGGCGGTGCTGCAACTCATTGCCGGAAAGCGCTAGGGCGTGTTCGCTATCGGTAGCTTCCCGCTGACTCCTCAGGGGGCGGGGGGAGCGGTTCGCAGATGACGCAGAGCTGCGCAGATCAAAGAGAAAAAAGCACAGGCATGCAGGTTGAAGTGCGGAGAGTTTTTTCAGTGTTTGATGATTTCGACCGGCCCCAGCGGGCCCGCCGATAGTTAGCCGCTCGGCAAGCGAGCCCCGGCGAACGCCGCCAGCGGTCTG
>CANJYI010000236.1 GCA_947478975.1 Chthoniobacteraceae bacterium | reverse complement strand
GGACGGGTGACCGCCTGCTGGATGTTCTTGGGAATGTCGATAAGCACCGGACCCGGGCGGCCGGTCTGGGCGATGTGGAAGGCTTCCTTCACAATCCGGGGGATGTCATTCACATCCAACACGAGGTAGTTGTGTTTGACCACCTGGGCCGTGACAGAGAAAACGTCCGTCTCCTGAAAGGCGCCCTTGCCGATCATGTGCTGGGGCACCTGTCCGGTGATCGCCACCAGAGGGATGGAGTCCAGGTAACAGTCGGCGATACAGGTCACAAGGTTGGTCGCTCCGGGGCCCGAAGTGGCCATGACCACACCGGCCCTGCCAGTGACGCGTGCGTAACCGGCTGCGGCAAAACCGCCGCCCTGTTCGTGGCGGGGAAGCAAAGTGCGAATCTGCTTTGAGCGGGTCAGCGCCTGGTGCATGTGCATCGAAGCACCGCCGGGATAGGCGAAAATGGTGTCCACCCCTTCGCGCTCCATGCAGGCGACAAGGATGTCGGCACCGCTCATGGGTTCGCCGCGCTCCACAGGGGAGGTCGCGGAATGGGCATCAGTTTGTGGGCTGGAGTGAGATTGGCTCATAACGTTCTATAAGAAGCGGGACAGTTTGCCATACTACCGCCTTCTCACGCCCCCCGCAAGCTTGGGAAAACGTCAATCCGCCTCCGGAGCGCCGCCCACCCCGTGTCCGCCCACGATGCGCCCGTCTTTCTCCTCCCACTTGTAGAGCGGCAATGTCTCGGCGACCCGTACTTCCTTGAAAAGCGCAGGGGCATTGCGCTTCTGCAACACCTTGTCCGCCAGACCGTCCTCACCACAAGTGAGCACCTTCAGGTAGCCCTTGAACTCACGCGGCTCCCCGATCACCCGCGAAAACCCCGGCTCGAGCGCGAGCGGCTCCTGCGCATTCCGTTCCATCACCAGATAGCTGTAGGGAAGCACACGCAGGTCGACGCCCAGCTTTTTGGAGATCTCCCGCCACGCACCGTCCTGGTGGACTTCTGAGGGCACCCGCGCGAAATGGTGGCACCAATGCCTCGCCTGGTCCGCCTGCAGCATCGGACAGGCCCCCGAATGGGTGCAGGGCGCCACCACCCGCCACTGCCCGGTGGCCAACAGGCGCTCCCTGATTTCCTCCACAAACCGCCTCGAGTTTTCGTGCGTCGCCGATTCCACCCAGATCAGCGCGCTCGAAGCAGCCGCCTGCTTCCACAACCTCGCAAGCTGCTCCTTGGAAAGCTCCGTAAGCACATGGCTGACAAGCAGCAGCGCTCCGCCCCCAGAGGCAGACTCCACCCCACCGAACTGCTGGGCCACATCCGGCTCGAGCTCACGCAACCGCGCCGAGGCGTAGGAAAGCGCCAACGGAGAGCGGTCCGAAAGACTCACATTACGAAAAAGTCCAGGCCAGTGCGAAAGCACCGTGCGCGAGGCGATTCCGCTGCCGCAGCCCCAGTCCACCAGTAACTCCGAAGAGGGCTTCCAGCCGCGCAGACTCAGCTCCCCGAGAACCGCCTCCCATTTCCAGCCGATGCGCTGCGCAAAGGTGCGGTCGTAAAGCTCCACATCGCCGGCCGACTGCCAGTAATCGGCCGCCCCCGCGTTGCCGGAAAGAAAGCCATCCCGCAACCGGGTCAGGGTCCGAAGTTCTGAAGAAAGCCATTCGCTCATACTGGTACCTCCCCAAGCAGTCTCGCCAGTTGTTGTGATTTGAGCCCGAACGCGGCCCACAGGGAGCGGATCTCCCCGCGGATTTCCTCCTTTGGACGGCCGCCGGCTGCCCGCCTGACGCCCGCGAGCATCAGGTTCTTTCCGGAGTGCTCCGGCTCTACAAATTCGAAAACGCGTGCCGAATAGCCCCGCAGTTCCAAAAGGTGCGCGCGCAGGGCGTCGGTGAGGATTTCGGCCTGGCGCTCGGCAAGAATCCCGTGTCCGGACACCGCTGCAAGGGGGGGCGGGAAATGGAGTTGGGGCCGCAGCTCCTGGTGGCAGCAGGGCGAGGTGAGCAACAATTCGGCGCCCTTCTCCAGGCCAAGGAACAGCGCATCGTCGGTGGCGGTGTTGCAGGCGTGCAAGGCCACGAGGACGTCCAACTCCGCCGGCGCGTCCCAGGCTCCAATGGTTCCGGAAACAAAGCGCAACTGGGCAAATCCAAGCTCCTCAGCCGCACGGTTTGCTTCCTGGACAAGCTCGGGGCGCGCCTCGACGCCGGTCACCTCGGCATCCAGGCCCCGCAACCGCAGGGCGTGTGCGAGCGCAAAAGTGAGGTATCCCTTGCCGGCTCCCATGTCGGCGATGCGCAGCGTGCGTTGCGGCTTGGTGGTCCAATCGTCGAGCAGGTGCCCCAAAATCTCCACAAACCGCTGCACTTGGCGGAGCTTCCCGGACATCCCCGGCCGCGGCGCGCCCTGAAGAGTGGTCACTCCCAGGCGCTGCAGGAAGGGTTCGTCCGCCAGCGCCTTCCGGAGCGGGTTGCGCCGGTCGTGTTCCAGCGCGGGCGCAGCGGTAAAGGCGGGACGAGCAGCACGCACCGATACCTTTCCCGAGGGCTCCCGGCGGAACTGAAAGTCCCCCGCGGTGGTGAAAAGATTCGCCCGGGTCCAGGAGTGCGCGAAGCTGTCTGCCAGCGTGCGAATCCCATCCTCCGGGAGCAGGTTGACGGTGATTTCGCGAGTGGCAAAGCACTGTGTCAGGCAAATGCGGCGGCCGTCCTTGAGGGCCACGGGGCGCGCCTTGATGTTGCGCAAACCGGGCTCGAGCTCCTCCGGCGAGCTGAGGGTGAGCTTCACAAAGGTGGAGGCATCCCAAGCCTTGCGAAGGGCTGTGAGCAGGGGGCAGACGGGATTTACAACCATGGCAGAGCGCAGCAATGCACCCGAATGCCCTGCGGCACAAAGAAATTCTCTTTGCTTCAGGCCAGCACTCCGGTCAGACAAGCAGGCATGACCACACCCCCATCCACCCGTCGCTCCTGGCTGGCCACCACCTTGGCCGCCGGTTGCGCCACCGCGGTTCTCTCCATGAACAGTCCCCTCGCCTTCGCGGCGGAATCCGCCGCCCCCACCTCCGACAACCGGCTTTTCGAGCTTCGCATCTACGTCACCAACGAGGGCAAGCTTCCCGACCTGCTCGCCCGGTTCCGCGACCACACGGTCAAACTCTTCAACAAGCACGGCATCGAAAACATCGGTTACTGGGTGCCTGTTGAAAAAGAGGAAGGCGCCGACAACACCCTCTACTACATCATCGCCCACAAGTCCCGCGAAGGAGCGGAAGCCTCCTGGGCGGCGTTCCGCAAAGACCCCGACTGGCAGGCCGCAGCGAAGGCAAGCGAAGCCAACGGCAAAATTCTGGCGCAAAAGCCGGAGGTTATTTTCCTGAAGGCCACGGACTTTTCCTGCCCCATCAAGGCCTCGGCCGGGGCCGCCGGGCGGGTCTTTGAACTGCGCACCTACACCACCCCCGAGGGCAGGTTGCCCGCGCTGCACGACCGGTTCCGCAACCACACCATCGGGCTTTTCAGCCGCCACGGCATGAGCCACACCGGCTACTGGACCCCCACGGATCCCAAGGACTCGCCCAGCACCAAGCTGCTCTACATCCTGAGCCATGAAAGCAAGGCGGCCGGTCTGAAGTCGTTTGAAACGTTCCGCGCCGACCCCGAATGGATCGCAGCTAAAAACGCCAGCGAAACCAAGGCTGGCGGCTCCCTGACCGTTCCCCAACCGGAGGGAGTGAAGTCCGTCTACATGAAGGCGACGGACTTTTCGCCAATCCGCTAGCAGCCTGAACCACCCACAATAACGGCCGGCCGCCAGGAACCCCGCAGCCTGTGCGGAGGCTTCACAGATTGAGTGGACGCAGTAGTCCAGAAGTATGTGTGGAGCCCTGCACCAGCTGCGGATCACTGCGCCTCCCTCCCCTAGGAGACCTCCTCCGTGTCCCTCGCCACCCCCAGTTCGGCACGCAGGCCCGCCAGATCCGCAGCCAACCGGCTGACCAGCTCCTCCAAGTCCGTCACGCGCCGCTCCAGATCCGAAGGCACAGGCCGCACCAAGGCTTCCGGCTCTGCCTGAAGCGCGGGTGCGCCGGTGAGCAACTGGACCCAGCGCGCCTCCTTCTGGCCGGGCTGGCGGGGAAGCTTGTGCACCAGAGCGCCCGATTTGCGCTCGGCCAGTTCCGCCAGAATCGCATCAAACTCAGCCGCAGACGGCTGCCGGTGGAGCCTTTCGCTGTTGGCGCGCAGGGAGGCCGCCGTCTGGGGGCCCCGCACAAGCAACTCGCAAAGCAGCGCGCGGGACACATCGTCCATAGGGAAAACCTGTTCCAACTTGTGCTTGTACTTGGGCACGCGCGAGTCCGCCCCCGTAAAGATCACGGCGAGTCGCTGCACCCGCAGTTCGTCCAAGCCAGCCACTACGTCAGCCTCCGAAAGGGCCATGACCGGCTCTCGATTGCTTCGCTGGTTACACGCGTTTGTCAGAGCATTCAGCGTGAGCGGGTAGATGTCCGGCGTAGCAAACTCCTTCTCAATCAGGCAGCCCAGCGCGCGCGCCGCGACTCCCGAAAGCACAAACGGCAGCCCTCCCTGCTCATCCGCCGCCGGCGCCGCTTCATTTTCAGTTTCCATAGGTCGCTTTATTCTGCACCAAAAGCCGCCCAAATCAAAGCCAGCACTCTTCCGCCTTGGGCATGTTCACTGTCAATCAAACCGCAGTTTCGGCAGCAACCTCGCGAGCTCTCCTAAAGGGAATCCACAAACACCTCATTCAGAGAGGCATCCGCAGATCACACAGATTTTAGAGGTAAGAGGAAACCATCACGTACATCTGTGAACTCTGCTCCATCTGCGGCTCACTCCCCGTTCCCCGAGGGGTCAGCGAGAGGTTGCCGGAAGTGAATACGTCCTAGGGCAGGATGCCGGTCTCTCGCAAAATCAACCGGATGGAACGCTTCTCCTCCGCCGGCAGGTAGGCGAACTCGGCCGGCGCCCCCTTTTCCCCGAG
>CANJYI010000235.1 GCA_947478975.1 Chthoniobacteraceae bacterium | reverse complement strand
GATTATCCGCCAACCCTTTCCCACGATGTGCGCCACCTTTGAATCTACGGGAACCCAACACCGGCCCGGACGCCTGATCCCCATCTGGCGGGGCAGCCGGTTTGAGCGCGTCCTTTGGGGAGGTTTTGCGCGCAGCGAACGGCTGGGCTGGTGGCAGAGCAAGGGCTGCCTCCCCGTCGATGTCCCCGCCACCCGCTTTGCCGAACGCTCGCACAAGGACGGCCGCCTACACTGGGGGGACGTTCCGGAGGGGCACGTCATCCGGGGGCTTTGGGACTCCAGCGGTTCCACTCCCCAAATTCTCATAGTCACACGCCCCGCCACCCTCGCGGAGGTGGAGGTCTTCGGGCACGACCGGATGCCGCTACTCGAAGCGCCTCTGTACTCCAGCGTGGCCATCGGTCCAGAACCCGCCGACGAGGCTGCCCCGGAGGACGGCCACAAACAAATGGAGCTGTTTTAGGCAGGGCGCTGCCTTCTTCCGCCACAGCTTCTGGCGCCCAGTTCACCCTGCGCCGTCCGCGACATCTTCCTGACACCCCATGCACACCGCCCCGGTCCCCTTCCCGTCCTCTCCACACCCCACCGACTCCGGACTGCTCGGATTGCGGGCCCTTTCCCGGTCCATCCCCGACATCGACTGCGCCGTGGCTGAAATCGCCAGGTTGGAGGCGGAACTGACCCTGCCCATGGGGACCATTCACGTCATCAGCGACATTCACGGCGAAGACAGGAAGCTCAGGCACATCATCAACAACGCGTCCGGTTCGCTCCGCCCCCTGGTGGAGCGGCTCCTGCTGCACAAGCTTCCGCTCAGGGAGTTCGAGGACCTGCTGACCCTCATTTTTTATCCCGCCGAAGTGGTTGAACGCCTGCAGCGCCAGCTGACCACCCCCGCAGAGCAGAGCGCCTATGCCAAACGCACGCTCGGGTACCTTTTTGAAGTCGTCCGAGAACTGGCCTCTCGGCGCAGCATCAAAAACGTGGTGCGTGTGTTTCCTGCGCAGTACCGGGAACTGCTCACAGAGATCCTTCACGCCCCCTCGGCGGAGCGCGAAAGCGGCTACGTGGACGCCATCACCAAGGCGCTGGTTTCCCGAGGCCGAGTGCTGCATCTCATCCACCTCACGGGCCGGGTCATTCGCAACCTTGCGGTGGACGAAATTATTATCGCCGGGGACTGCTGGGACAGAGGCCCCCGGGGCGACAAGGTCGTGGATTACCTCATGCAGCAGCCCAATGTGGCGTTCGTATGGGGCAACCACGACATGGCGTGGCTGGGCGCCTGCCTTGGGCACGAGGCGCTGATTTGCCATGTGCTGCGCATATCGCTGCGTTACCGGAGACTTTCGCAACTGGAGGAAGGCTACGGGATTCCAGTCCAACCCCTGGAGGTGCTCGTACGAAAAGTCTACGCCGACGACCCCGCGGACTGTTTTGTGAGCAAGGCGGGAGGCATGCGCGAACCGCTCACTATTGCTCGGATGCAGAAGGCCGCGGCGGTGATGCAGTTCAAACTCGAGGGGCAACTCATCGCGCGCCATCCCGAATGGGAGATGGAGTCGCGGCGGTTGCTTCACCGGATCACAGCGGAAGGGAACATCGAGATCGACGGGGTCGTCTACCCGCTCAAGGACCACCATTTTCCAACAATCGACCCGGCGGATCCCTATCGCCTGTCGGAAGACGAGATCCAATGTCTAGACCGGATCAAGGGCTCCTTCAGGGCCAGCAAGGTGCTTTGGCACCAGATGCGCTGGATGGTTTCCCATGGGTCCATGTACCTGTGCAGGGAAGAAAACCTCATTTTCCACGGCTGCCTCGCCGTCGACGAGAGGGGCGAGTTTTTGCCGATGCGGATCGAAGGGGAACAGGTGGCTGGGCGCGCCATGTTGGATGCCATTGAGAGAGTGGTGTACCGGACGATCGAGCAGCCTGAAACGCGGGGACTCGACCTGCTTTGGTATCTGTGGAGCGGGCCCCGTTCGCCACTTTTTGGTAAGGACAGGATCACGACCTTCGAGCGGGATCTGATTGCCGACCCGGCGACCCATCACGAGACCAAAAGCCCGTACTTTTCGTTGATTCACGAAAGCTGGTTTTGCGAGAAGGTGCTGGCCGAGTTTGGGGTCTGCACCTCCGTGGGTCTTATTGTGAACGGGCATGTCCCTGTGAAGCTGGAAAAGGGAGAGTCGCCCCTGAAGCGCTGCGGCAAGGCGATCACCATCGACGGGGCATTTTCCGAGGCTTACGGCGACCACGGCTTCACTCTGGTCATCGAGCCCCACGGCACCTTTCTGGCAAAGCACCACCACTTTGAATCCGTGGAGGCCGCCATTCTGAAGGGGAGCGATATCGTGCCCACGATCACCCCTGTGCGGGAATGGACTGCGCCAAAGCGAGTGAGCGACAGTCTCCACGGCAGGGAACTGAGGCACTCGGTGAATTACCTGGAACAACTGATCCACGCCTACGAGCGCAACGACCTGCCACAGCGGGCCAAGAGCCAACCGTAGGGCGCGGCGCACTGTGGGAGGGGTTGATGACGCTCCCGCCGCGACTACAGCATTTTGAGCAGACACCCCTTCACTCCGCTCGCCCACTTTTCGGCGGCGGCGGAAGCGTAGTGCACCCCATCGCCCCCCGATTGCCCAGGGATGTACTGCACCAAGGCGGACGAATCGATGCAGTCAAAGCGGCGGCGGCGGCCCACGCGATAGAGCAATTCGGTCACGAGGCCCTGAACCTTGCGAAACCGTGCCGAATCCGGAGGGGTGATCCAGACCAACTGCGGCCTGGGATCCGCGCTGAGGAGGGTGGCGGCAAACCGGTCCACGATCCCCTCCAAGCGCTCCAGGACCTCCGGCGCTGCGCTCTGTTCAAGAAGATCAAACCAGTTGGTACCGAGTTGCACCAAAACCAGGTCGGGATGGGTCTTGGCCAGAATCTGCTCAAGTTTGGGCGTGGGAAACGGCGCCGGCCTGCGCCCTTTCTCGTACTCGCCAAGCATGTACTGTCTCGGCGTTTTCACCCGGTAGCCGCACTTGGCAACAAACTCGGGCTCGGAACCCAGCCAGTGCTCCGGACTGGCGCCGCAGGAGGCAAGCAGGTAGACGCGGGATTCCCCAAATCGTTCGATCAGAAAATGCTGCATTTCCTGGCCAAAGGGACCAACAGAGAGGGAGTCCCCCAGCATCAGAACCTTTCTAAAAATCACCGCGCCGCCGCTTCCGTAGGTTGCCTGCAGGGCGGGCGCCGGCAGGGCTGCCCCGAGGACGAGTCCCATGAAGGTGCGACGGGAAACGGGTGTGCAAATGATGCTCATGACACCGGCTTATCGGCCGCCAGAGGGAAACCGCGCTTCGTCCTCTTTCCGAATGAAGGGCAGCAACTCCATTCGTCCGGTCTGTTCGCTCCGCTTGATCGCCTCCCAGGGCGAGCCTTCGAACTCGATCAAATCCATCCGGTAGACTTCGCCCACCGCATACTTCTCGAGCGGTTCCGGCTTCTGTGCGATGTGGGCGGGATGCATCACCAAAAGCTCTTTCTCTGCATAGGCACCGCCCAAGACCTGCTCGACCCGGTAGAGGAAGCTGACCATCGACTCCTGATAGGGCGTGATTTTTTCAAGGGGCAATGGGCGCGACTTGGCGAGAAGCCGCACGCGCACACTCAGGCTTGCCCGCGCCGCCGGGCGCCCTGCTGCGGCAAGCTCCGCGTCCGCCTTTGAAGCTGGAACGCCCGCCGCCGGAACTGGGTGGGCTGCATAAGCATCGGTTTCAATGTCGTCTTGCACCCTTTTGAAAACCTTCTCGGCCCACACCTCCATGTCCTTTCCTATAAAATGCTCCCGGTCTGCCATGGGATTCCTGTAGGGGTGCGAAATCAGCGTCCTGCTGTCGATAAACTCGATAAGAGGGGAGGCATAGGCGTCCATCCGCTTGAAGAGAAAATCCTGTACCTCTTTTGAAACACGCTCAGTAACAGGCGGCGCGACCCAGTAGACTTTTTTGAGCGAATGCACCCTCTGGGCCAGTTGGTGCACAAAGGGACTCATGTACGAGCGGATCTGGCTTCCGTGGCGCGCAGGCAGGATCGTCTGGCCGTCGGAAAAGAGGCTCAGCAGGTTTGTTCCGTTCTGCATCACCAAAATGTCCGGCTGCAGAACTTCAGCAAGCTCCTCCAGCTTTGGAACCGTGTAGGTGCCGGGCCGCCGTCCCTTTTCCATGCCAAACGTGTCACGAACCTCTGTCAGCGACTGGCCCCTGCTCCCTTCAATGCTCCAAAATCCGCAGCTTGTCCGGGCGTGTGCCAAGGGGCCGCTCGTCAGCCAGGTGGTGGGGACCGAACCGCAGGCCATGTAGGTCGAGACCGAGTCCACCAGGGGAAGCTTTCTGAGTCTGGAATCCAGCGCTTTTCCAAAACCACAAAGCGCAAGCGAGTCCCCCAGAATGAGCACGCGCAGCCCGCGCTGCGGCCGTTCCACCTTTGTGACCTTCGGTGGAACCAAGGAATCCAAATCACCAACGGGATTCAAAACTGCCCCTTCTCCTGCTCCAGAAGCGTTCTCCGAAGAGGCGCAGGCGCAGACCGTTGTCTCGGCTTCCATAACCTTCCCGCCAGGCCCAGCCGTTGCGAGAAAAGGAACAGCCAAAGCGAAAAACAGTCCCGCCAGCACAAAAGCCGTCCGCATCCGTCCAAAGAAGCACGCAAAGAAGAACCGCGACGGGCGGGGCTGGATGCCACTCACTTCGCCTTAACCTCCGGACGGCTCAACGGGATCAGCTGCCAGCCTTGCTCCGCTTCAGTAAACTCCCGGGCGGCAAAACACCAAACCAACACTTTTTTTGAGCCAAGGTAGCGAGGATCCTTCACGTTGCGCCGGAACAAACTCACGCGGACTGCGTTCGCCCCCGAACCCCGGGTCCCGATCACCTCTGGGACGGTTCCTGTCTCCATTGCCAGTTGGTCGGCAAGCCCGGCGCGTTCGCCCTGAAAGTCATG
>CANJYI010000234.1 GCA_947478975.1 Chthoniobacteraceae bacterium | reverse complement strand
TCGCACCACCACGTCGTACGAACCGGCCGCCGCACTTTGAACCGCACCCAGCGCATAGACCGCGCTGGTGGCGCCTGCGATCGCCACACCGTTCTTGCGCCACTGATAGCTCAACGGAGCCGTGCCGACCGCTCCCACGCTGAAGGTCACGGCCGCGCCGGGATTCACATTAGCCGCGAGCGGCTGCTGCTCGAGGGTCGGCGGCGTGTTGATCGTCACCAGGGCAAGGTTGCTGGCAACGGTTCCCACGACGTTGGTCACCGCGACCTGGTAGGCGCCCGAGTCCGACTCCTGCGCTGCTGCAAGCGTGTAGGTGCGCGCCGTGGCGCCAACGATGGGTTCGCCATTGCGGAACCACTGGTAGGTCAGCGGAGCTGTTCCTGTTGCGGTGACACTGAGGGTGGTGCCTCCACCGGCGTTGAGCGCCGCCCCAACCGGTTGCGTGCTCACGCTCACCGGCACGTTGACGCTCAGCATCGCCACGGCGCTGGTCACCGTTCCAGCCACATTTCCCACGGCCACATCAAAGCTCCCCGCGTCCGCAGACTGAACGCCCGAAAGCACGTAGTTTGCTGCGTTGGCTCCCGCAATCGCCACCCCGTTACGCCGCCACTGGTAGGTCAACGGCGCGGTGCCGCCGGCAACGACCCGGAAGACGGCGTCCGCTCCAAGCCCGACGGAAACGGGTGCCGGCTGCTCCGAGATGCTGGCGGCCACATTGGCCGCCACAACGGCAGCCTCACTCAAAACGCTGCCGACAATGTTGGTCACCACAACATCGAAGGCGTTCGCACCGGAAAGCTGGCTCGCAAATACCGTGTAGGTGGCCGCGGTCGCACCGCTGATGGGCACTCCGTCCCGCCGCCACTGGAAGCTGGCGGGCATTGTACCGCTGATCCCCACGCTCAAGGTGATCGCCCCGGTTGGGTTCAACGCAGCCCCCTGTGGCTGACTTGTCAGGGTCAACGGCGCGTTGATCACCACCGTTGCCGCGCTGCTTGCCACACTCCCCACCAAGTTGGACACGACCACGTCATACGCGCCCGCGTCGCTCAGTTGCGCCGCGGCAAGCGCATAGACAGCGCCGGTCGCGCCCTCGAGCACCGCTCCGTTTTTCCGCCACTGATACGCAAGCGGTCCGGTGCCCGTCGCCGTCACGGAAAGCTGCACTGCGGCATCGGGATTCGCCATCACGCTGGCCGGCTGCGTGGCAATCGACACGGGCACATTCACGCTCACCGCCGCGGTACTACTGGTCAGGCTGCCGCAAGGGTTGCTCACCACGACGTCGTAACTGCCCGCACTCGATGCCTGTGCTCCGCTGATCGTGTAAGAAGCCGCGGTGGCACCGCTGATGGCGGTCCCGTTCTTTCGCCACTGGTAGGTCAAGGGCCCTGCTCCCGTCGCGGTGATATTCAGCGTCAATGACTGGTCCAGCGCCACGGCCTGAGCCGCCAACTGCGAGGTGATTTCCACGGGATCCTGTTCGAGCACGTAGCCCACCACCTTGCCCCCGCCGGCCGCGTCCACATCATTCCAGGTCCCCGCCGCCAGGCCCGTACCGTTGAGTGCCAGATAATTCTGGGTGCCGTCGGTGTCATCCGGCTGGGCAGCGCCCCAACGGGTGTAGGCAAAGGGTTCCCCGGTAACCCACAGCCATCCGCCATCGGGTTCGGCTGCGCCCGTGGCTTGGTAACCGCCAAGCCACAGGACTTTTGTGGCGTTGGTGCCCAGCTGAGTGAGGGCCGCGCTCCATTCCACGGCCGTCGTGATGGTCGCCAGATGAGCGCCACGCGCCCCTGCATCGGCCTTTGCCTGCGCCCAAGTGTAGCTGCCGGAGATGTACTTGTAGAGCGTCTTGGTGACGGTTGCGTTGACCGTCAGCAACGCCGTGCTGCTTGTGACGGCGCCGACCACATTGCTCACGAGCACGGTGTAACCCGCGCCGTCTGTGGTTTGCGCCTCGGGCAGACTGAAGGTCGCGCTCGTCGCACCCGCGATACTCACGCCGTTCTTGCGCCACTGGTAGGTGAGCGGCGCGGTGCCCGTGGCAGACACGCTCAGGGCCGCCGGGGAACCAGCGTTGACGGTCAGCGTCGCCGGCTGCGAGGTAAGCACCACCGGCGCATTGACACTCACGATAGCAGCGCTGCTGGTCACGCTCCCCACAGCGTTACGCACGACCACGTCGTAACTCCCGGCGCTCGCCGTCTGCACATTCCCGAGCGCGTAGCTCGCAGCGGTGGCGCCCGCGATGGTCGCCCCGTTTTTGCGCCACTGGTAGGCGAAGGGCGCGGTGCCGGCCACCGCCACGGTGAGGGTGCGTGCCACGCCCGGATTCAATGCGGCGCCGACGGGCTGCGTGGTGATGCTCACCGGGACATTGAGCGTGACGCTGACCGCTTTGCTGGCAACCGAACCGACGACGTTGGTCACCAAGACATCGTAAACCGCTGCGTCTGTGTCTGTCGCCCCTGCGATGGTGTAGCTTGCGCTGGTGGCGCCGGAAATTTCCGCACCGTTCTTGCGCCACTGATAGCTCAGGGGTGCGGTGCCTGTGACCACCACGCTCAGCGTTTTGGAGGCGCCCGGATTGAGGGCACCACCGACGGGCTGGGTGGTGAAGGTCACGGGAGCATTGACTGCGACCGTGACGGGCGAGGTGGTCTGGCTGCCAACGACGTTGCTGACCACCACATCGTAACTGCCTGCGTTGACGGCCGCGACGCTTGCCAGGGTGTAGAAAGCGCCGGTGGCACCGGAAATTGCCGCCCCGTTACGCCGCCATTGGTAGGTGATCGGCGCGGTTCCTGTGGCGGCCACCCCGAGGGAGAGAGCAGCGCCGGGGTTCAGTGTTGCGCCCACCGGGACGGTCGTGAGCGACACTGGCGTGTTGAGGAGCACCACTGCGGAATTGCTCGAAACCGTTCCCACCACATTGGTCACGGAAACGTCGTAGATCCCTGCATCGGCGGCCTTCGCCGAGGCGATGGTAAAACTGGCCGCTGTTGCACCGTCGATTGCCACGCGGTTCTTGCGCCATTGATAGCTGAGCGGCGCGGTGCCCGCGGCCACGACGCTCAGCGTCTTGGAGGCGGCCGGATTCAACGAGACACTCGCAGGCTGTGTGGTGATGGAAACCGCGGTGTTCAATGCGATTTTTGCCGTTGCGCTGATGACGCTGCCCACCACGTTGCTGACCACCACATCATAAGTCCCCGCGTCGCCGGACTGGACCGCAGCCAGCGAATAGGTCGAGGTGGTGGCGCCCGGGATTGCCACCCCGCCCTTGCGCCACTGGTAGGTGATCGGCGCGGTGCCCGTGGCCGTCACGCTCAGCTGTGCGGGCGCCCATGGATTCAGCATGGCGGCCACGGGCTGCGTGGTGATGGTCACCGGGGAGTTGAGCGTCAACACTGCCGCGTTGCTTGCCACACTCCCGACCACATTGGTCACGAGCACATCGTAGCTGCCGGTGTGAGAAAGCTGCGCGGAGGAAATGGTGTAGCTGGCTCCGATTGCCCCCGCGATCGCCACTCCATTTTTACGCCATGAATAGGTAATGGGAGCCGTGCCGGCGGCACTGACGCTAAAGGTGACGGACTTGCCTGGATTCACCGTGGCGGCGGCGGGCTGCGAGAGGATCGTAACCGCGGTATTGAGCGTGACGGCTGCCGGGTTGCTTACGACGCTGCCCACCACGTTGGTGAGGACCACGTCATAGCTACCCACATTTTGCATTCCCGCGCCGGATACCAGATAGGAGGCGGCATTGGCACCGGGGATTGCCACGCCTGCGCGCCGCCACTGGTAGGTGATAGGCGTAGTGCCCGAGGCAGCGACACTCAGCGTTTTTGACGCCCCAAGATTGATCCCTGTCGAGGCGGGCTGGGCGATGATGGTGAGCGGGCTGTTGAGGCGCACAAGGGCGCTCGGACTCGTGACCGAGTTGACCACATTCCCCACCACCACGTCGTAGCTACCCACGTTGCCAGCCTGCGCTGAAGTGATCGTGTAGGTGCTCTGGTTGGCCCCGGCAACTGCTGCGCCGCCGCGGCGCCATTGGTAGGTGAACGGTTCCGTACCGGTCGCCACCACACTCAGGGTGGTCGACGCTCCGGGGTTGACCGCAGCTGCTGCGGGCGCGGTTTTGATGGAGGCCGCGACGTTGAGGGTCAGCGGCACGCCGACGCTGAGCATGCTGCCCGAGCCGTTCTTTGCGAGCACATCGTAAAGGCCGGCGTGCGTGGACTGGGCGGAAAGAATCTTGTAAGTCGAGCCGGTCGCTCCCGCGATTGCCACGCCGTTTTTGCGCCACTGGTAGGTGATCGCGCCCCCATTGACGGCACCCACCGCGGCCACGGTGAGACTCGCGCTCTTGCCCGGATTCACGGCTACGGCCACAGGCTGTTCAGTGATCATCGGGCCGGAGGTAAGCACCAGGGAGGCGTTGGTGGAGGTGGCGGTGCCCAGAGGGTTTGTGACCACCACGCTGTAGGTCGAGGCGTCAGTCGAGGCCACCGGCGAGATGATGTAGGTCGAGTCGGTGGCCCCTGCAATCGCCACACCCGCTTTGCGCCACTGGTAGGTGAGCGGCGCGGCGCCAGTGACCGTCACGCTGAATTTGGCGCTCACGCCCGTGATCACGGTCAGCGTTACGGGCTGCTTGGTGATGCTGGGCGGCGTATTGACCGAAAGCTGTGCGGTGTTGCTGGTGACACTGCCGGCGGGGTTTGTCACCACCACATCGTAGGTCCCGGCATCCACTCCCTGCAGCGAGGGCACAACATAGGTGGTTGCGGTTCCGCCGGAGAGCACCACTCCGTCCTTCCGCCACTGGTAGGTCAGCGGTGCGGTGCCGGTTGCTGTCACACTCAGTGAGGCGGCGGCACCCGCATCAAGCGTGGCGCCGACCGGTTGGCTCGTGATGCTCACAGGCGTGTTCACGCTCACCACGGCGGCGTTCGAAAGCACCGTGCTCACTGCATTGCCCACCTGGACGTCGTAACTGCCCGCGTCACTCGACTGA
>CANJYI010000233.1 GCA_947478975.1 Chthoniobacteraceae bacterium | reverse complement strand
CTGCACGGATCCAATACTGTTGGGGGAATCGCTCCGGTCCCTGCCGCTGGAAGGCGTCGAAGTGGTTACTTTTGCCCACGGCCTTGCCCTCAACTTGGGGGGGGGAGGGCGGTTGCGGGCGCTCTTTGGCTAGCCGCGTGTTTTGAGGTGGTAGACCTTGGAGGTGAGGGCCGCCGAGATTTCCAACAGGTCCAAACTTTCCAAAGGAGCCCATGGGAACGCATTTTTCTCCGGGTGGCTCATTGCGGACGGCAAAGTTTTTGACAGAGAAACTTTGTCCGTCGTTGCAGGTCAGAAAGTCAGGGTGAACCCTCTGCCCTCCAGATGGGCGAGGCTGCGGGCGATTCCCTCCCTGGTGTCGGCGAGCGGTTCGTACTCGATCAAAAAGGTGCCGTGATAGTTTGTCTCAGGAAGGAGTGCCTTGAAGTCAATCCCGCCTCTCGCGTCACCCACCGCAACCGCAAGCCAGCCTTCTCCGCAGCGGACCCAGTCTTTTAAGTGGCAGTACGTGATTCTTCCCGCGAGCAGATCGACCGCATGTCGTGTGTCTGCGGGATCCGCTGCGCGGATGTTGCCGGGGTCGTAGTTGAAGCCGATGCGTTCTGGCAGTTCCGCGAGAAGTCTAGCGAGACCAGTGCGGTCTGTGGTTGGAGTGGGGAGATGGATGGCAGAGCCGTCCTTTTGAAACTGGATCGCCCCGTGCGTCTCGATCGCCATGGTGAGGCCCAGTTTTTCAAGCTCAGCATCGCACTCGGTGAGGGCGGAAAGAAGCTGGCTCCAAATGGGCTCGCTCATTTCAGCCAACGGCGTAAAGCCCGCAAAGAAGCGAACCTGTCTGGCTCCGCAAAGGGCAGCCGCCCGGGACTGGGCGATGGCCTTGGTGACCTGGGCAGCATGAAGAGCGGTGTCCGAAAGGGTAAAGTCGTTTTCGATGCAACACCCTGGCGTGGAGATGCCCCAGGTGGCGGCCAACGCACGGAAGTCCGCGATTTCCCCCGGGGAGGGCTGCTCGGAGAGGCGGCCGAGTTGGCCTCCGCCGATGCCGAATTCGAGCTCTTGAAAGCCGAACTCGGCTGCGATCTCAAAGTGCCGCTCCATTGGCAGATTGCGAAACCCCCACTCGCCGCATCCCACCTTGAGGGACGGGCCGGAAGGTTGATTGTGGGAGTGTTGAAAACGAGGGGATAAAGGGAGGTTGGGCATCGTGTGTGTTTATTTCGGACGATATCGTCTAATTTGAGTTTGACCGAACTGCTTCCTTGCTGCAACCTCCGCCCCCTTTCGCATGCGTCACACCCTTTCGGTTCTGGTTGAAAACAAATTCGGCGTGCTGACCCGCATCGCCGGCATGTTCAGCGGTCGCGGGTTTAACATAGACACGCTCAACGTGGGTCCGACTCTGGATCCATCCACCTCACGCATGACCATCGTGGTGCGGGGAGACGACTCCGTGCTGGATCAGGTCACCAAGCAGTTGCGCAAACTGGTTGATGTGATCGAATTGCAGGATTTCAATGAAAACCAGAGCGTCGACCGCGAACTGGTTTTGCTGCGGGTTTCAGTCAATCCCCAGTCACGGGCCGAGGTGATGCAATTGTGCGACATCTTTCGGGCCAAAATCATCGACGTCCAGAGGCACAATATCTCGATCGAGGTCACTGGCGACGAAAGCAAGATCAGCAAGTTCATCTTCCTGATGGAACCGTTCGGCATCTCTGATCTCACCCGCACGGGGAAGATCGCGCTCGCGCGCCGCGACGAGTAGTGCATTCGAGGGAGTGCATTCCGTACTGCTCTGCCGTACCGATTGCCATCGGCTTGTGTGTAAACTCCTTGTCTGTTTGAGTTGTTTGAGGCACACGCCTGTTCTCCCCTAAAGACTTTCCAAAAGCTCACCCTGCTGGGCGGTTTTCGTTCAGCCTTCTGTAAGACCCCAAAAAAACACACACCCCAAAGCAATGGCTGTTAAAATTTACACTGACAAAGACGCTGACCTTGCAACGTTCAAAGGCAAGACCGTCGCGGTTCTCGGCTTCGGTTCCCAGGGCCACGCACACGCCCTGAATCTGAAGGAATCCGGCGTGAAGGTCATCATTGGCCTCTACCCAACGAGCAAGTCTCGGAAGGTCGCCGCGGATCGTGGTTTCGAAGTGTTTGACACGGCGGAAGCGGTGCGCCGCGCCGACGTCATTTTCGTCGCACTCCCCGATACCAAGCAGCCTGCTGCCTACATTAAGGATATCGAGCCAAACTTGAAGAAGGGCAAGACCCTGCTGTTCAGCCACGGCTTCTCTATTCACTACAACACGATCGTGCCTCCGGCCGATGTGGACGTGATCTTGGTCGCTCCGAAGGGCCCCGGTCACATCGTCCGCCGGCAGTACACGGAAGGCAAGGGGGTCCCGACCCTCATCGCCGTCCACCAGAACCCCAGCAAGAAGGCAAAGAAGGTCGCGTTGGCCTGGGCCAAGGGGATCGGCGGAACCCGTGCAGGCGTGTTGGAGACCTCTTTCAAGGAAGAGACTGAGACCGACCTTTTCGGAGAGCAGGCTGTTCTTTGCGGGGGAACCACCGCACTGGTACAGGCGGGTTTTGAGACGCTGGTGGAAGCCGGTTACTCTCCCGAGATGGCCTACTTTGAGTGCTTGCACGAACTGAAGTTGATCGTGGACTTGATGAACGAAGCTGGCATTGCTGGCATGCGCTTCTCCATCTCCGAGACCGCAAAGTGGGGGGACGTGACCATCGGCCCCAAGATCATCGACGCGGGCACAAAGAAGAGAATGAAGGCGGTCCTCAAGGACATTCAGTCCGGCAAGTTTGCAAAGGGCTGGGTCAAGGAGTACGAAGGCGGCTACAAGACCTACAACCAACTCTTGGCAGATGGAGAAAAGCATCCGATCGAGAAGACCGGCGCGAAACTCCGCTCCATGATGCCTTGGCTCGCCAAGCGGAACCTGAAGGGTACGCAGGCTTCCTACACGGAATAACCCGCATCAGGCCTCGGTGGCCTCAATGTTTTGAAAACTGCCGCTGGGTTCGCCCGGCGGCAGTTTTTCTTTGGCTACGGCGGGCTTAAAAATCCCGCCCCTCCCGACCCCCCCACGCTGGAAATGAATCCGGGCCAGCGCTCTCCCTGACTCGGTCGCTACCGTTCGAGCGAACGAACCTACTGAATCTCCCCCTGCAGCACCGACTTTTTGAGGGAGGCTATCATCTCCTCAAGCGCCGCCTTTCTGCGGGACTCAAACTCGGTGCGTAGAGAGGCTTCCAGCTTTTTACGGTCTTCTCTGTAGCGTTTTTCAAAGAGGTCCCTCTGCTCCTTGGTAAAAGAGGAGCCATCGAGGGCGGCCTGTACCTCGTCATTGAGCGTCTTGCGAATCGCCTTGTCCCTGGCTCGTAAAGCGGTCTTGAGCTCCGGACCGAGCTGCTGCCAGGTCTTGATGCTCTCCATGAGCTTTGATTTCTGTTCCGGGGTGAGGGCCCTGATGAGTTGGATCAAGGGATCCTGCTGCTTGCGTTCGGGCAGGAGCGGGGACTCCGCCTTTTCCTCGTCCGGCTTCCCTTGCAAAGGTGCAACTGCAGATGCCCCGAGGAAGGAAATGCCTGCGAGCGTCAGGATCCGAAACTGCAATGCCGCTATTCTTTTTCCAACCATGAGGTGTGTTCTGTGAGTTCCGCTTCCAATACATCTCCGAGTTGGGCCACCAGAGCCAGGTCCCCGGAATTGATTTCGAGAGTGGTTAGCGCTTTGAGGAGAAGCTCCTCTTCAGTTGGCGCTGAAAGGGGACGGGCGTGGGCGAATGGGAGCCGTGCGCCCGGCAAGGACGCCCCCCACCAAGCAAGTCCGCCACACAGCGCCAAAGAGGCAGCAATACCCAGTGCTCTGAGCGATCCAAACGAAAGCAGGGCCGCCTGTTTGCCTGGTCCCTGCTCCGATCCTGCCGGTTGAACCGATTGGAGCACACGATCCGCAAAGCCCGCTCGAAGCGGAGTTGGTGCGACGTTGCCAAGAAGGGCGTCCAGTTCGGGATCGGTGGAGGTTCGTCGCGAAAACGGAACCCCGGAAGTCGGAGGTTGGGGATTTCTTGCCAAATTGCCACCGCCTTCAGCAGAGGAAGGGAAGGGGCCCCGAGAATTTTGAGAGAATGGTCTCACAGGAGTGTAAACACCAAAAACGGGCGCCAGTTGCGCCCGTTTTTGCAAATGCTGAAAATAACGGGCTCGGACGACCGTCTTACCTCTTTTCAGACAGGGTCTACATCTCGGACGCGTCCAAGAAACCTTCCAACTGGCGGATACGGGTAGGGTGGCGCATTTTCCGGAGGGCCTTGGCCTCAATTTGGCGGATACGCTCGCGGGTGACTCGGAACTGGCGGCCCACCTCTTCAAGGGTGCGGCTGTATCCGTCCACGAGGCCGAACCGCTGCTCAAGCACCTGCCGTTCGCGCTCGGTGAGGGACTCGAGAACGTCGCGAATTTTTTCCTTCAGCAGTGCGATCGCAGTCACATCGGAGGGATCCTCTGCGGAGGTGTCCGGAATGAAATCTCCAAAGCTGGTGTCGTCGCTTTCGCCGACCGGTGACTGAAGAGAGATGGGCTGCTGGGCCATCTTGAGCACCGCCCGGACGCGTTCGACGGGAAGATTGATTTCTTCTGCAACCTCGTCCGGCGTGGGTTCCCTGCCGAAATCCTGCACCAACTGCTTCTGCACGCGCATCAGCTTGTTGATGGTCTCAATCATGTGCACCGGAATCCGGATGGTCCGGGCCTGGTCAGCGATCGAGCGGGTGATGGCCTGGCGGATCCACCACGTGGCGTAGGTGGAAAACTTGTAGCCGCGGCGGTACTCAAACTTTTCGACCGCCTTCATCAGGCCCATGTTGCCCTCTTGGATGAGGTCTAGGAACGAGAGTCCGCGGTTGGTGTACTTTTTGGCGATGGAGATGACGAGCCGCAGGTTGGCCTCGACCATCTCGGTTTTCGCCTTGAGCGCCTTCCTAAGCCATTTCCGCAACTCCTGATGGTCTG
>CANJYI010000232.1 GCA_947478975.1 Chthoniobacteraceae bacterium | reverse complement strand
GTGCCCCTGGCAACCAACGAACCGGTTAAGACCGTGGTGGTGGACGCCAGCGTGGTCAAAAACGGCGAGGTGCTGGCCGAGGCTTTGTCCCGTCATCTCGAACTGCCGCTGGCGGCGGTGCGTGAGCGGCTAAACAAAAAGGTGGAGTCCGCCGATTCGGGGGAGAAAAAGCCCAGCCGCTACATTGTCATCAAGCACGAGGTGTCTGAAAACGTGGCCGAGGCCCTTGCCGCGGAACTGGACAAGAAGAAGGTTCGCGGAATGTTTTTCGAGCAGGACGCGGTGCGGGTCTACCCCAACGGGAGCATGCTTTCCCACGTGGTCGGCTATGTGAATCGCGAGAACAAGGGGATGGAAGGCGTGGAGCGTTCGATGGACGACTGGCTCAAGGGCCATGACGGTTTCCGTTATACGGAACGCAACAGGCGTGGAAACGAGATGGTGGCCTTCCGGCGGATGGAAAGCCCCCCGCGTGACGGCGCAACGGTGCGCCTCACCGTGGACATGGCGCTCCAGGACATCGTGGAAAGCGAGATGGACGCGGCCATGAAGCAGTTCCGGCCCAAGATGGCCACCTGCATCGTCATGCGGCCTTCGACGGGGGAGGTGCTGGCAATGGCCAACCGCCCGCACTACGACCTCAACCAGCGCGACGGGGTGCCGGTTGAGTCGCGCAAAAACCGGGCGATCATGGACATTATCGAGCCTGGCTCGACGTTCAAGATCGTCACCACGGCTGGCGCGTTGGAAAGCCGGTTGGTGCGCCCCGAGAGCAGCATCTACTGCGAACATGGTCGTTTCACCTATGGCGGAACGATCCTGCACGACAGCCACCACGGCTACGGGGATCTTTCCGTCAACGACATCATCGTCAAGTCGAGCAACATCGGGGTGGCAAAGCTCGGAATCATGCTCGGAGAGCAGCGCCTTTACGACTACATCCGGCGCTTTGGTTTTGGCGACCGCACCGGGGTTCAGTTGCCTGGGGAAATCGGGGGCATCATTCATCCGCCGAGCCGGTGGAGTAAAATTTCAATCACCCACATCCCCATGGGACACGAGGTGGGGGCGACGCCGATGCAGGTGGTCAATGCCATGTGCACGATCGCAAACCGTGGCAAGCTACTGACACCCCAGATTGTCTCCTCCATCACCGACGCAAGCGGGGCCGTGATCGCCACCTTTCCGCGGGCGGAAGTGCGCCAGGTCATCGCCCCCGAGGTCGCCGAACCGCTGGTGACAGCGCTCAAGGAAGTGGTGAGCAAAAAAGGCACGGCAGCGCTCGCCCACGTCCCCGGTTTTGAAGTGGCTGGAAAGACCGGCACCGCGCAGAAAATCTCCGCCGGAGGCGGCTACGAACACAGCAAGTATGTCGTGTCCTTTGCGGGCTTTTTGCCGGCGGACAAACCCGAGCTTTGTTGCCTGGTGCTCCTCGACGAGCCCATCCCCGGCAGCACCCCTTATTACGGCGGCTACATTGCGGCGCCCATTTTTTCTAAAATTGCACAGAGGGCGGTCCGCCACCTCAACCTGCTTCCAAATCCTGATTTTTTGAAGGTGGCCGGATCATTGGCGAAGAACGAAGACGGGGGGAAACGGTGAGACTGGATACACTTTTAAGACAGACGACGGTACACTCGGTGCACGGGAGCAGGGAGGCAGAGATCTCCGGCCTGTGCGTGGATTCGCGGCAGGTCAAACCGGGGGAGCTATTTGTGGCGCTCGCGGGGACGCAGCTCAAGGGGGCGGACTTTATCCAGGAAGCGGTGGCTCGCGGGGCCTCGGCCGTGGTGGCGGAGCGCGCCGATGTGCTTTCCGGCAAAAGCGGGGTGACCCTGGTGGTGGTTGCCGACGCACGGCGTGCGCTTGCCGAGCTTGCCAGCGCCTACTACGAGCGGCCTTCCGAAAAGCTGCGCGTGGCCGGTGTCACCGGAACCAACGGAAAGACTACGACGTCCTTCCTTATCCAGCACATTTGCGACGTGGCGCTCCAGCGGTGCGGCCTCATCGGCACGGTGCGCTACCAAGTGGGTGGGCGCATTCTCCCGGCGGGACGCACAACGCCCGACGCCTTGGAACTGCAGGACCTCCTCGCACAGATGCGCGACGCGGGTTGCAAGACGGTGGCCATGGAAGTGAGCTCCCACGCCATCGCGCAGCAGCGGGTGCGCGGGATTGAGTTCGACGCAGTGGTGTTTACGAACCTCACCCAGGACCACCTCGACTACCACGGCTCCATGGACGCCTACTTTGAGGCCAAGGCGGGCCTGGTCCTCGGACTTGGAATGCAGCGCTTCAAGCCGGGAGTCGCCGTGATCAATGTGGACGACCGCTACGGCGCTCTGCTTTACGACCGCGCCCTGAAGGAAGGCGTGCCGGTGATCGCCTACGGCCAGGGCCAGAAGGCGGATTTTCGTGCCAGCAACTGCCGCACGGATGTCCAGGGCAGTTCCTTTCAGCTCGATGCGGTGGGCCGTTCCTGGCTGGTGCGCCTCCCGCTCAGCGGGATGTTCAACATATCCAACGCCCTCGCAGCGCTCGCAGCCGCCCACGCCTTGGGGGTGGACCTGCGCACTGCGGTGCTTGCCCTGGCTTCCGCTCCCCCCGTTCCCGGTCGCATGGAGCCGGTTGCCGCCAAGCGGGCCTTTCGCGTTTTCGTGGATTACGCCCACACGGAAGACGCTTTGCGCACGGTTTTGCGCACCCTCCGCGACCTCCAGCCCAGCCACCTTGTCACCGTCTTTGGATGCGGCGGCAATCGGGACAAGGGCAAGCGCCCGCTCATGGGAGCCGCGGCCGAGGAGTTCTCCGACTGGACGATCGTCACTTCGGACAACCCCCGTTCCGAGGCGCCCGAACAAATCGCGTCCGAGATCGTCCGCGGCATGTCCAGGGGCAAGCATGAGGTCATCCTCGACCGCCGCGCCGCCATCCAGCGTGCCATCGAAATGGCCGGCCCGCGCGACATCGTCCTGATTGCGGGCAAGGGCCACGAAACCACCCAGGAGATTGCAGGTAAAACCGAGCCCTTCGACGATGTGGCCATTGCGCGCTCCGCGCTGGAAAACCTCGAATCAGACTTCGGCCGCTAACCTTGCACCGGACCATGACCCCGACCAGTATCGAACAGATCGCTGCATGGGCAGGCGGCCGCCTTTCAGGCGCCCCCGGCGCGTCGGTCCGTCGCGTGGTGACTGATTCCCGGGCCGTGCAGCCCGGAGATTTGTTTGTGGCGCTCAAGGGCGATCGTTTTGACGGGCACGATTTCATTGCGGCGGTGCTGGCGCAAGGGGCCTCGGGCTGCCTTGTGCAGTCCGGCCACGGCGCACGGCCCCCCGGACTCAACGCGGTGGAAGTCACGGACACGCTGGTCGCGCTGCAGAGCCTTGCCGCAGCCTGGAGGCGGACGCTTCCCGCGCGGGTGGTTGGCATCACGGGCTCCAGCGGAAAGACTTCCACCAAGGATTTTACACATGCCATTTTGTCCAGCCGGCTCAACGGTTGGTGCACCGAGGGAAATCTCAACAACCACATCGGCGTCCCGCTCACGCTGCTCGCCGGCGGGGGAGGCGCCGGCTTCGCCGTGGTGGAGATGGGGATGAATCACGCGGGCGAGATCGCACCTCTGGCCGCCTTGGCGCAACCGGAGGTCGGCATCATTACCAACGTCGGAGTGGCGCACATCGAGTATCTGGGCAGCCGGGAAGCCATCGCGCGGGAGAAGGGCGCCTTGGTGGCGGCCCTGCCTGCGCGGGGCACGGCGGTGTTGCCGGCGGAGGATGATTTCCTGCCCTTGCTCGAGGAACTCGCGACAGGGCGGATCCTCACGGCTGGGCTCGGGCGCGGGGATGTGCAGGCGGTGGACGTCGCTCCTGTCCAGGGCGGGAGCCGCTTTGGATTGATCCATGAAGGGGAGCGGGTGGAGGTGGAACTGGGCGTGGCCGGTCTGCACATGGTGCGTAACGCCGCGCTTGCCGCCGCCGCCGCCCTTGCGCTGGACCTGCCCCTCGAGGCGGCCGCGGAAGGCTTGCGCGGAATGAAGCTCACCAAGGGACGCATGGAGCAGAAGGTTGTCCGCGGGGTGGATTTCCTAGACGACACCTACAACGCAAACCCGGATTCGATGAAGGCAGCGCTTGCGACGCTGGCGCAATGGCCTGCCCGGGGCCGTCGCATTGCGGTGCTCGGGCGGATGGGCGAGCTTGGGTCGCATGCTCAAGAGGGGCACGTCGCGGTGGGGCGTGCGGCCGGCGCCGGAATCGACTGGCTGCTGACCGTGGGCGCGGAGGCGGACTGGATCGCGGCCGCAGCGCGCGAGGAAGGCTGTCCGGAGGTCGCCCATTTTCAAGACACCACGGCCGCTGCGCGCGCCCTTGGTTCGGCGCTGGAGGAGGGGGATGTGGTGCTGGTCAAAGGAAGCCGTTCGGCGCGGATGGAACGGGTGATCGAGGAGGTGGCGTCTCTATGATGTACTACCTGTACAAGCTGAGCGAAACAGGCCCCGACTGGATGCACGGGTTCAACGTGCTACAGTACATTTCCTTTCGCGCGGTGGCGGCCGCCGTAACTGCTTTCCTACTGTGCATTCTTCTTGGGGACTGGGTTATCCGAAGGCTGATTTCCCTCAAGGTCGGCCAGCCGATCCGCACCGCGGAAGAGGTCCACAAGCTGTTTGAACTGCACGGCAAAAAGGCAGGCACCCCCACCATGGGGGGCGTGTTGATTCACGGCGCCGTGATCTGTTCCACGCTGATCTGGGCACGCACGGATAATTCGGCGGTTTGGCTGCTGGTCTTTACCATCATCGCCTGCGGACTGCTTGGTTTCTGGGACGACTGGTTGAAGGTGAGCAAAAAGAACTCCGGCGGAATCAGCGAGCGAGCAAAGTTGCTGGGCCAGTTCGCCGTGGCTGCAGTGGTCGCGTGCTTTTTTCTAACAAACCCCGCCACTGAGGTGCAGGCCCGGGCGTTGTATGTGCCGTTTTACAAGGCGCCCGTGATCGAGAACCTAGGCTGGTGGTCCGTGGTGTTTTT
>CANJYI010000231.1 GCA_947478975.1 Chthoniobacteraceae bacterium | reverse complement strand
TGTGGTGGGCGCCACGCTCACTGACAACGGCGGTGCGTTGTTTGTCACCAAGATCGACGGCGGCGTGTGGGTGCTGGCGCCGCCTGCGCAGAACACCTACACGGGTATGACCAATGTCAACGGGGGGATGCTGGGGTTGAACGGGTTCGGACTCGGCTACGGCGGGTTGACCCTCAACAACGGCGGGATTTTCGCTTATGGTGGTCCGTTGACCACGGGGACCGCCGTGTCGATGCCTCAGGGCTCGACCAATACAATCGGGGGCGCATATCCGGTAACGCTGGCGAGGCTCACCGGCGGAAGCAACAACAACTGGAACCTGGTGAACATGTTGGAGGGCGGCGCGCTGCTGAGCATCGGCACCTTCACCAATGCACAATTGGACGGCACCGGGCGGCTCCTGACGCTTCGGGGCACCGGTTCCACCGTCCTCGGCACCGTGGCCAACAGCGCGGCGAACTCCGCTACGAGTATATCCGTTCAAATCGCCAATGACGCGTCTCTGACGCTTTCGGGAACGAGCACCACCACCGGGTCTTTCACTCTACTTCAGGGTATCTTTAATCTGAACAACACCTCGGTTTCCGCGGGTGCCAGCGTCCTGGGGGCGGGGAGCTCCGCCTTTGGCATTAGCGGCGGGGAGGTGCGCTCCAACTACGCGATGACGGGCGCATCAAGGCTGCTCAACCCAGTCTCCATGGGAGGCGACCCGGTCGTTTTTTCTGGCACCAGCAGCCTCGAGTTCGCAGGGGCGGTCACAAACAATAACGGCAACCGCGTCCTGCAAAACGACCTGGCTGGGGGTGCGTTGCTCACGCTCTCGGGCGCCGTCAACCTGTCCCAGGACAACACCGGCCGTATTCTGTACCTCCAGGGTGCCTCGAACACGCTTCTCGCCGGCTCCGTTGGAAACGGCGGAACCGGTGCAAGCAACGTGGTCTACCAAGGGAGCGGCACGCTTTCACTTGCCGGCGCTAACACCTTCACCGGCGCGCTCACCACCACCCGCGGGGTGGTCACCCTCAGCGGAGTCTCCGGCGGAACGGCAAGCGCCAGCACCAGTGCGGGCGTTTTTGCGGGTGGCACACTCAGATGGGACGACTCCGGTGGCAAAAACCCGGCCAACCGGTTCGCAACCACGCTTCCCGTCACACTCACCGGGGGGCTTCTGGAGCTGGTGGGCAATACGAGCGCGGTGACGTTGGGAAGTCTGACCGCTGGCTCCAACGCAGCCGGCTTTTTGAAGATCGGCGGCACCGGCACCAACAGCCTCATCTTTGCCGGCGCCGTGTTCGGAACAACTTCGTCCGTGCTGGACCTGACGGCGGTGGGCGGCCTCGGCGCCACCAACAAGGTGCTTTTCACGGGCACCGGCGGGTTTGGCTTCTCCAACGGTCTGGTGCCGCGGGTTGCCGTGGGCGATGATTTTGCGGCGTATGACGGCGTGAGCGGCTTCAAGGCGTTCACCGCCTATGCCGCGCAGGGTGTGGATCTGCTGGGGGCGGCGGATACGACGAGCGTCACGGGCGGGACGGTATTGAGCGCGTCTCGCACGCTCAACGGGCTGCGGCTCAACGCTGCGACGTTTGAGGGAGCCAGCCGCGCCCTCGCGCTGACAGGCGGCGCGCTGCTGGCGACCGGGGGAAGCAGCACCCTGAATGTGGTGCAGCTCAACGCCAACGGGGCGCCCCTGTACATTCAGGTGACGACCGGTTCGACGCTGACCATCAACGGCGGCCTGCACAGTCTTTCCCAGCCGCTCACCAAGGCGCAGGGCGGAGCGCTGGTGCTCAACGGACGGACCTTCTTCGCGAACCCCGTGAGCCTGACGGGTGGAACGCTGGCGTTGAACGCCGGGCTGAACACGCTCCAGCCCGGCCAGCAGCTGACCATGGGCGCCGCCACCACTTTGGATTTGCGCGGCGGTGCCCAGTACGTGGGCACGTTTACCTCCGCCGGGACGCAGCCCAACACGGGCGGAGTGGTCACCTCCAGCCGCGGTGCGGCGTTGCTGGTGACCACCTCCGGCAACTCCATTTTTGGAGGCCAGATCAATGACGGAGCGGCGCCCGGAGACACCGTGGCTTTCGCGATGTTGGGGAACGCCACGTACACGCTGGAAAGCGTGCAGGGCTATTCCGGCGCAACCCTGCGGGCGGGCTCCACGCTCATCTTGGAAAGCGAGGGCGCGCTCCCCAACACCTCGGCCATCGAACTGAGCTCCACCAGTTTGACGCTCAGTAACGCGACCGGCCTCCAAATCCAAAACAACGACCGCCTCAACGACAAGGCGCCGCTCACCCTGCGCTCCAGCACCCTCACGCTGACTGGCCGGGCTAAGGCAACCGCCACGGAGCGGGTCGGAGTCCTCACGCTTTCCACGGGCGCGAGCACACTCACGGCCAACTCAACCATCGGGACCGGCGGGATGTATGCATCTTCGGAGCTGACACTTGAGCGCCTCGTGCGCAATCCGGGTGCGACGGTAAACTTCACGGGGACCAACCTGGGGTTGCCCGGGAACAACGGCAGGATCCTTATGGCCTCGGATCCTGTGCTGCCGCTGCCGGGACTGCTCGGCGCATGGGCGATCTACAACACCACGGACTACGCAGCCTACAACCCGGCCTCCGGTGTCGGGCCCGCCGGACAGGGCGGTTACGCCAGCTACTCCGACCAGCTTGGCTCCGGACGAGTCACCAATCTGCAGGTGCTCCAGGCGGGCACGACCACACTCTCCGCGGGCACGACTACCGCCGCGCTGCTGCGCCTCTCGGGCGCCTTTACCAACGATCTGGCCTTCTCGAATGCAACCGACGTTCTGCAATTGGAATTGGGCGGCCTGCTTCGCTCCAACGATGCAGCCTCCACCACCATTGGAACGCCCTTGGTGCGCGGCGTCCTCACCGCCGGCGGGACCGGGGACGGGGTGCGCGAACTGGTCCTTTACAACGGCCAGAACACGCTGACGGTAAACGCCCTCCTCAAGGATCCAAGTGCCGCCTTGGGCGTGGGCGGCGGCAGCCTCGCCCTGGTGAAATCCGGGGCCGGGACGCTGACGCTGACAGCCGCAAACAGTTACAGCGGAGGCACCACGGTCTCCCAAGGGAGTCTGCTGCTGGCCGGGTCCGCCGGCACGGAGGTGCTCCCCGCCGGCGGCCTTTCCATCGCAAGCGCGGCGGTGACGCTGGTGGGAAACCCGGGCCAGATCTCTCCGTCAAACCAGGTCACGCTCAACAACAACGCCACCCTCACCCTGGTCGGCGACAACACGCTCCAAGCTCTCGTGTTCAACAACTATGGCGCCAGCGCCGCATCCGCCGTCACCACCGGCGGCACGCTGACCCTCACCGGCAGCACCCCCCTCACCGTGGCTTCCCAGGACGCCGCCACGCTGCCCGCGCTGAACGGAACCCTCCAGCTGCTGCCCGGGACAAGCACGTTTGCCATCGGCCCCATTCAGGTTGGCGGCCGCACGTACACGGAGAACACCGCCACGTTCAACGTCGCCGCCACCCTTGTGGCTCCGGCAACCACGCTCCTCAAAACCGGCTCCGGCCTGTTGCAGCTTGGCGCGGTGACGAACACCTTCGCCGCGCTCAATATTGCCGAGGGCGGAATCATTCTCAGTAACAGCACCAGCCTCAACAACCTCTATGCCGCAGGGGCCGGCGGGATGCCCTCCTTCACCGGCCCCTTGGGGAGCGGCACCCTCACCTTTGCGCCGGGGGCAAGGCTCCTGACCGACGACAGTCTGCGCACCCTGGTGAATCCCGTGGTGTTTCAGGGAGGCACGCTCTTCTTCGACAAGCTGACTGGATCCGCCTCCCCGACACTCGCCCTCAACGGCGCGCTGAGTTTTGCCCCGGGCCCGCTGGTGATCGAGGTGCCAAACCCCGCCCAGACGGTGAGCCTGCAGGGGGCCTTCACCAACAGCGGCGCTCTCACGTCGATCACCAAGAACGGACTGGGTGGGCTGGTGCTCAACATCACCGGCCTCGGTGCGAACGTACCGGTCACGGTGAACGGCGGCTCCCTATCGCTGCTCTCCGACGGAGATGGCACGGTCTCCGCCTCGGCCCTGAATCTGGGGACTCTGACCTATTCCTCCCCCGTGGTGAGCAGCCCTGTGCTTTTCCTGACCATCGGCCGCGCCGGACAGACCCAGTTGTTCAATCAGGCGCTAAACAAGACGCTGGCGCCTGCGGCGTTTGTCTCCGGCAGCCAGCCTTTCGGAATCAACCTGACCAACAACAACGGCTACGGGCTGCTCCTGGCCGACCCGCTCAATCTCGCCTCCGTTTCGGCCACGCAGGGACCGACTTATACGGTGGCTTCCGCCTCTACCTCGGACGCGGTACCGGGGCTGACGCTCAATGGACTGCTCACGGGCGGGCCGCAGGATGCGGGGGCGGTGGTCTTGAGCAAGGCGGGGCTCGGGACCTTGGTGCTTGGAAATGCGGCAAACAGCTTTGGAGCGTCCGGCACGCTCATTGATATTACCGCCGGGGTGTTGCAGGCGGGCGCGGCCGGAGCACTGGGGGCGTCTGGCACGCTGCGGCTTTCCACCAACAGCGCGACGCAGGGCCTGCGCTTTACCGGCGTTGGCAGCCTGAACAAGCTGGTTTACTTGAACGCAGGGACCTCAGGGCTGGATGTTACCACCGGTGGCTTTTTGACTCTCACCCAGCCGTTTGGGCTCAGCGCGGCGGGGAACGCGCTTCAGAAAAACGACAACGGCCTTTTGGAGCTTTCCGCGTCGAACACAGGCTGGACCGGCGCCTTGAGCGTCACGGCTGGGATTCTTCGGGCGAGCCAGAGTGCGGCACTCGGCTCGGGCAGCGGAGTAACCACGGTCACCGGAATCGGCGCGGCGGTGCAGCTTTCGGGCGGAACGTCCTTTTCGGAGTCCTTTGTGCTGACCAGCTCGGGTGTCAACGGGGGCGGCGCGGTTCAAAGCATTGCGGGAAACAATACGCTTTCGGGCACGCTCACGTTCACCGGTGCGACCACGATTGGCGTGGATGCGGGCAGTGCGCTCACGCTCTCCTCGG
>CANJYI010000230.1 GCA_947478975.1 Chthoniobacteraceae bacterium | reverse complement strand
GGCTGTGCGCCCGGCCGATCGTCTCCGGATTGTTCGTCCCATGAATTCCAATCCCGGGTTTGTTCAGGGCGCACCACGCCACCCCCACCGGATTGTTTGGCCCCGGCGGAAGCATGAAGAAGTTCGAGGTTCGCACTCCGCGATTGAGTACCCCTTCGTCCCAGCGAAAAACGGGCATGGTGGAAACGGCTAGCAGCCGCCACTTGCCTGCGGGAGTCGGCAGGGTCGCGGAGCCGGGCGTGATGGGGGCGGAGGCTACTAGGAGGTCATTTTCAAACAGCTCCAGCATCCGGTCTTTCCTGTTTATGTAGATTTTGCGGGCCTTAAACTCTGGACGCTCCGGCAGCGTGGAGAGGGATTTGAGCGACTCGATCTCGAAGGGCTCAACCGCCGGGACCTTGACCGTATCACCCACTTTGAGCTTTTCCAAATTTACCGCCGGATTGAGGTATTGGAGAAAGGCTTCCGCGCAGTGGAACCGCTCGGCGAGAAACTCCCAGTAGGAATTGTAGGGCAGATAGTGGGTCTTGGCCTGCTCCTCGGGCTTGGAGGGCAGGCCTCCCACAAATTTGCGGTCCTCGGGCCGAAGCGTGTACTCCGTGTACGGGCTGGAGCTGCGCGAGATGGGCAGGTTTTGGTAGTTTCCTGTTTCATCCAGCCCGTGGGCTTTTTGAAAACGGCTGACCGCCTTGTCGGTAAACTCCCCGGGGAGCCCGTCTAGCTTCCCGGGGCTGAAGAGTTCCCCGTCGAGAAAGATTTGGACGCGCAACAGCATCTCCCTCTCCTTAGCCGTCGGCTGCCTTGGAGAGGTGGCGGCACGGGCGGGTTCCTTGGGGGCGAGCGGTCCTCCTCCGTGAGCCAGTTGGCTGCGCGCCGGGCCTGGGCTGCCTTGAGGGGGGGGCGTCTGGGCATGCGCCCGCTGCCCGCCTAGGGAAAAGGCGGCGCAGAGGAGCAGCGAAAGGATCTTCATGGGAAATCGGGTTGGCGCAAGGGCCCTGATGGCTAGGATATTCTCCCAGACGACGCCAGCAACAACCCTATGAATCCACGACCTCTTCGCATCGCGCAAGTTTCTCCTCTCTGGACACGCATTCCGCCCGTAAATTACGGCGGAATTGAGCTCCTTTTGAAGCTGCTCGTCGACGAACTGGTCGAGCGCGGCCATGAAGTCACCCTCTTTGCCACGGCGGACTGCCTGACGCGGGGCTCCCTTTATTCTGTCGCCGAGGCCTGCCTCACCGACCTCATGGCGCGGGGCGAAGCCTATGCTTTTGAGCATTACGCAAACGCCGTGGTTGCCGAGGCGTTGAGGCGCGCCGCCGATTTCGACGTCATCCACTACCATCTGACCCCCGGTTGGCTTCCTCTGGCGTCCCTCGCTGCGACACCTTCTCTGTTTACGCTCCACACCTGCGCGGTAAAGGACGACGAATGGGCCTTCGCCCGTTACCCCGGGGTGGAGGTGGCAGCCATCAGCCGCTTTCAAATCGCCGAGACAGAGGCCCGGCTGGGACGCTCTTTTCCCGTGGTCTACAACGGGTGCGATTTCGGCGCGTTCGAGCCGAGTTTTGAGTCGGGCCAGTACCTAGCCTTTCTGGGGCGGATGAGCCACGCGAAGAATCCGGCGGGAGCCATCGCGATTGCCAAAGAGTGCGGGCTGCCGTTGATCCTTGCCGGCCAACCGCAGAATGGAGAGGAGCAGCGCTATTTTGCCGAGGAGGTCCAGCCCCACATCGACGGCAAGCAGGTGCGCTGGCTGGGGCCGGTAAACCACGAGCAGAAGGCTGAGCTTTTGCGGAATGCGGCCGCGCTTCTCTTCCCCATCCAGTGGGATGAGCCGTTCGGGCTGGTAATGATTGAGGCGATGGCCTGCGGGACCCCTGTGGTTGGGGTGAAAAGGGGCTCTGTCGGGGAGGTGGTGACCCAGGGGGTGACCGGCTTCACGGGGGCCTCTCCCGAGGAACTGGCCGCGCTGGTGGCGCCGGCTCTCGCACTGGACCGGCGCGTGGTCCGCTCGACGGGGGAGGCCCAGTTCGGATTCCGCAAGATGGTGGACTCCTACCTGGAACTTTACCGGGCGATGCAGGTGCGCGCATTTCAGTAGAGGGGCGCTGACGGTTGGGGATGCCTCCCGTGGATTTATGTGCTATATTGAGGGGCTATGTCCTCTTCCCGGTCCGCTTTTGCAGCCCTCCCCAAACTTGAAACCCAGCAGTTCACCTTTGCCAACGGGCTGGAACTGCTGGTGCACGAGGACCACTCCGCTCCGGTGGCCAGCATTCAGGCCTGGGTCAAGACGGGCTCCATCCATGAGGGGCGCTTTTCGGGCGGCGGCATTTCCCACCTTCTCGAGCACCTCCTGTTCAAGGGGACCGGCAGGCGCAGCGGCAACCAGATCGCCCAGCAGATTCAGGACGTCGGCGGTTATGTAAACGCCTACACCTCCTTTGATCGCACGGTTTACTGGGTCGACCTCCCTGCAAAGGGGGTGCCCGTCGGACTCGATGTGCTTGCGGACGCGGTGTTTCACTCCACGCTTCCGGAGGCGGAATACGCCAAGGAGCAGGAGGTCATCCGGAGGGAGTTTGCCATGGGGTTTGACGATCCGGACCGGGTTTTGGGCGAGCGATTGTTTAGCACCGCCTACTTGGTGCACCCCTACAGACATCCGGTCATCGGTCATCTGGATGTATTTAATGCACTCACGCGCAATGACGTTCTGGACTACTACCGGAGGCGGTACGCACCCAACAACGTTTTCTTTGTGGTCGCCGGAGCCGTCGATGCCGCCGTCGTGCGCGAGCAGTTGGAACAGTGGGTCGGGGGTCTCCCTCGTCTGGCCATGGAGCCGGTGTGGATTCCCGCGGAACCCTGTCAGACCACGGCGCGCGAGGTGCATTCGGAAGGTCCCACCGAGCTTGGGCGGATGAACCTGGCCTGGCACGTCCCGCACGCGCTGCATCCGGACATTCCTTCGCTGGACTTGCTTTCCTCCATCCTCGGCGACGGCCGCAGCGCCCGCCTTTACCGCACCTTGAGGGAGCAGCAGGGGCTGGTTCATTCCGTGGGAGCGTGGACCTACACTCCCTCCGAGCCGGGGCTCTTTGGGTTTGGCGCCGTGTTGGAGCCGGAAAAAACCGCAGCCGTCCAGGAGGCGCTTCTGGAGGAGGCGCGCAAAGTCCGGGACCAGGGGGTCACCCAGGCGGAACTGGATAAGGTCCGGAGAATGCGTATTTCGGGGTATCTGGGGGGGCTTTCGACCGCGCGCGGCAGGGCCTCTGACTTGGGGGACAGCTGGATGCTGTGCCGGAATCCGGACTTCTCGCGGGTCTATGCCCAGACCCTTGCGGGGCTGGAAACGGGAGACCTGCAGCGGGTGGCCCGGCAGTATCTTTCGCCCGAGCAGGTCACCGTGGTGTCGCTGCGTCCGGAGGGAAGCCAGCGGGAGGTTGGGCCCGTGGCCGTGCGGGTGGAGCGGGGAGGGATCCGCCGGGAGACGCTTTCCAACGGGCTGCGGGTGTTGCTGTGTACGGAGGCGCGGCTGCCTCTGGTGACGCTTCAAATTGCATTCAAGGCCGGCCGCTTGGTGGAGACTCCGGCGGACAACGGGGTTTCTAAACTTTTTTCCAGGGTGCTCCTCAAGGGGACGGTTTCCAGAAGCGCGGACCAGATGGCGGAGGAATTGGAGTCGCTCGGGGGCTCGATTGCGGCGGACGCGGGCCGGGCCTGGGTGAGCGTGGGGGTGAGTGTCCTGCGTGAGGACCTGGCAAAGGGGATGGAAATTCTTTCGGATGTTCTGCACCATGCGGTGTTTCCTGAGGCGGCCATCCAAAGGGAACGGGAGGTGCAGTTGGCGGGGATCCGGGCCGAGCGGGAGGATCCTTTTTCGATTGCCGGGCAGGCGCTCCGAGGGAGGTTGTTGGCGGGGCATCCCGACGGGCTCCCTCCGCTGGGAACGGCGGAAAGCGTTGCGGGGCTGGGGCGCGAGGCGTTGGTGGCTTTTCGCGACCGCTTTTGTGTGGGCCGCAACGGGGTGCTTTCGGTTTTTGGGGACATTGACGAGGCGGAGGCCTCTGCGATGGCGGAGCGCTGCTTTGGGGCACTGGGCGAAGGGGAGGAAGCCCTGCGTGAGCCGCCCGTGCCGGCGCCCCTGAGCGGGCCGGTCCAGGTGGTTGAGGCCATTGACAAGCAGCAGTCCGTCCTAATGGTGGGCTTCCGGGGGGTGGATATGTTTCACCCGGACGGGGCCGCCCTTTCGCTTCTGGACGAGGCGTGCAGCGATCTGGGTTCCCGGATGTTTGTCCGCATCCGCGAGCAGCTGGGGCTGGCCTATTCGGTCGGGTCCAGCCAGTTCAGCGGGCTCGCCTGCGGAAGCTTTGTGTTTTACGTGGGAACGGATCCCATCAAGCAGACCGCTGTTTTGGCGGAACTACGGGATGAGATCAGGCAGCTTTCTGAAAGCGGGATCACGGAGGCGGAGCTGGCGCGGGCGAAGGAAAAGGCCTTGGGCGGGATGGAGATTCGCAATCAGAGTCTCGGGGCGTTTGCCTCAAGCTGCACTGCGGACGAGTTGTGCGGTCTGGGGGCGGAGCATTACCTGGTTGAGCGCGAGCGGATTCGTGGAGTCACGGTGGAGGAAGTGCGCCGGGTGGCGGGGCGTTACCTTGGGGAGGCGCCTGCGGTGACTGTAATTGTTGGGCCGATTGCTCCTGAAGCAGGGGAGGCGCAGTCGGCTGCGGGCCGGGGCTAGGGGGCCCGGGGGTTGATTTTGTACGGTGCTTCCAAGGAGGATGAGAAAGATGAAGTTTAAAGGGTTTAAGATTCGGCCGGCATCTGTGTGAACTGAATGAATTGCATTGAGGCAAAGGTTGGATTGCTCCCCGGTGCCTAATATCTCAATCTTCAAGAAGCCATGTCTCACTCCATCTTTCCGGGGATCGAACTCCCGCCGCTTTCCATCGGTTCAGGCCCGAACGCCGTGCAACTTGGAGGCGCCCTGCCTCTGTTTATCCTTGGCCCGTGTGTCATGGAGTCGGAGGAGTTTGTGTGGAAGATGGCGCGCAGTC
>CANJYI010000229.1 GCA_947478975.1 Chthoniobacteraceae bacterium | reverse complement strand
TGGATTGAAAGGGGCGGGGTCTTTGCCGGACTCAATGGCTCATGACCCAAAACAGGATGTTGATGAGGAGCGGGTAGGCCTTCTTCTCGGAGAACTCGCGGAAATAGTACTCGTTCTCTCCTTCCCGCTCCCAACCGTCGCCGTTGTCGGTGTTGTGGGTGGCGAGGGCACAAAGACGCCCCTTGTCGTCGAACCAGCCGCGCACATGGACTTCCATGGCATCCGGACGCTCCCAGGTCACGCCGGTGAACTGGCTCATGGTCCCGAGACGCACATTCGGGCACTGCAGGTTGAGAGTCTCAGGCAGGTCGAATACGCAGTGAAACAGCGGGTCGGAACGCGGAATGTCCTTCCATGTGCGGTCGGGGAAAATCCGCTTCATCTGGCTTTCAAAACCGTCCCATTCGTCCTCGCCCCAGAAATCGTCCACCATCAGGAAGCCGCCATTGAGCAAATATCTGCGCAGAATCTGTACCTCTTGCTCACTCAGCAGCCAGTCGCCCGGCTCGACAGCGTACACAAAAGGGTAACGGAAAACCTCCGGATCGGTGATGCGCAGAACCCGGGTGTCCGGGTCGACCTTCATCGAGGTCATCTGCTGGAGGCGGAAGGAGAGGTTCAAATCGGCGTCGGGATAGTCGATGGCCCAGCGGTGGGGGTTGTAGCGGCCCGTGCGCCCGCCCACGTTGTAGCGCAGCCGCACGAAGGTGAAGACGTCCTTCTCAAAGCCCTTCGGGTTTTTCCAGTTGGCCACCTCGTTTGGATCCGAAAGCGCCTCGCGTGCGGTCTTGGGATTGGGCGGCGGAATGCCGTCGGCCCACAGCGCACGGGCCAATAAGAACAGCGCCCCAAAAGCGGTCGCGCCGATGTGCCCGAAGTTTCGGAAGCCGTTCACGGGGCCTTGTCCTCCTTTTTGCGGGTTGCGGCGAGCCGCGCAAGAGCCTCCAGCGCTGCCCGGTCGCGGGGATTCGCCTCGAGGGCCTCGAGCAGGTGCCGGCGTGCCTCCTCGGGTTGTGCGCCCTCCAACAGCAAACCCAAGCGCGAATGCCAGCGGGGGGCGCGTGCCTGATCGAGTGCAAGCGCTCGCACGCAGGCGTCGGCTGCGTCCTTTGGGCGTCCCAGAGCGGCGCGCGCCTTCCAAAGCTGTTCAAGCACCGTGAGCGACATCGGGTTGACGCCCAAACTCTGAAGCGCCACCGTTTCGACCTTCGCCCAGTCCCCCCGCTGCACGGCTAATTCCAAAAGACGTTCATGCGCCTGCGCCAGGTCCGCCTCCAGCTTCAGCCCAGCCTCCCACAAAGCGGCTTCCTCCACCTCCAGCCCCAGCCCCCGGTACACCTCCGCGAGTAGGGTGTAGGCCCCTCCCGCATCCGCCACATTCGGCGCGCCGCCCACAGCAGTCTCGAGCGCCTTGCGGGCGGCCTCCAGGTTATTCGCCCGCAATGCCTTCCGGCCAACGGCCAGAAGCTCCTCATAGACGGGCACAGCGTTCGGCGCACCTTGTTGTTCCTTCTGGTCCCCTGTCCACGCCAGCTTTCCGGCAAGACCCAGGGTCCAGTCCGCCGCATATTTCCGGAACTCCGGATTCAGCGTTACAAAGGCGCCGTAGCGTTTTGCGATCGCCTCGTCTGCATCCAGTCCCCGCCCGACATCGGCCAGAAGCCCTTTGAACACCTCCATCCCGGAACGCTTCACCAGCCACTCCACCATCAACCCGGACTGCAGATAGGCAAAGTCCAACTCTGCGGAATCCCCGTTTCGAAAGGCTTCGGGCATCTCCTCGATCGGCGTGAGCCCAGCTCCCAACAGGCGGGCCGCGTGCCGTGGGCGGAAGCGCCGTCCCCAGCCGGGATTGGCCTGCTGTTCCTCGTAGACAGACACGCCCTCGCTCAGCCAGCGCGGCAGTCTGTTGCGCGTGAGCGTCAGGGTGACCGTGTGGGTGAACTCGTGCCAGAGCGTCGCCTCCCAACTGTGCCCCGCAGCCCGCGGTGAAGCGGGGCTGGGTGCGGTGATGACCGGTCCGAAGCACACCCCCAGATAGCCGTCCCCGCCGGGCACCCCGAAGGTGCGCACTGCAAAATCCTTTTGCTCCGGAAAAATCTCCACCCGGGTGCGGCCCTTTGGCTGGAATCCATATTTGGGAGCCAGCGCGGCGAAAGCCCTCTCCAAAAGCTGTCCGACCCGGTCGCCGTAAACCGGCGCCTCCGCGGGCGACATCCAGATCTCAAAGTGTGCCGTCTCGATCCTTGTAAAACCGGCAATCCGGTCCTTCAACTCCAGCAGGTTGAATGCGGTCACGTCGTAGCCATCCAGCTTGTGGACCTCTTCAAGCAAAGGCCATGCCTCCTCGCTACGGGCCGCCCGCAGCAAATCCTCGGCAAGGGCCCGCTTGGCTGGGAGCAGGCCGGGATCCAAGGCGAGCGCCTCGCGCTGCAGCTGCGCTCCCTGCTCAAAGCGGTAGCGTCCCGAAAGCAGTAGGCCAGCGCGATGTAAGACCCAGGATTGCCGCGCCACCTTCGCATGCAACTGTCCCGAAAGTTTTCCATCCCCACCCGAAAGCGCCTGTGCCAGACGGAGCGCCCGGACGTCCGCCTCCCAGTCGGGGAGCGTCTTGAGCTCCTTCTTCAAGAGGTCCGCGTCCTCCAATTCAAAGGCTTGCCGCGCAATTGCCACCCGGGCGCTCAAACTGCCGGGGTCCAACTCCAGCGCGCGGCGCCAGCTTTTGAGCGCCTCCTTGCGCGTGGTCCATTCCAAAGCCTGACCAAGCAGCGCATGCAGCCTGGGGTTGCGTGGGAACTTCTTCACTCCCTCCCTCGCTTTGTCCGCTGCCATGCGGCCGTCTCCACGTTCGAGAGCGAGGTCCACGACGGCCTCGTAGGCCTCTTCGCAAAGCGGATCCTCCTTGAGCGCACGCTCAAAACAGGTTTGAAGTACGGCCTTTGCATCGTCCCACACCGCCAGACGGAAACGCCCAAGCAACAGCCAATCCACCGGCTGGCGGCCCCAGCCGTAACCGGAGGCGTCCGCCAGCGCGAGCCGCTGCTTTGCGAGCGTGCGCGCAGCGGCGCTGTCTCCGCGCTGTTGGGCGTCACGGAACCGCAGCCAGGCGCCCACCATGCTCCGCGGCTGCTCGGTTTCAACCTTGGCCGCAAGCGCCAGCGCTTCGGGCACCCTGTTGAGCGAAAAGAGCGCCTCCCCAGCCAGCCACGCCTCCAGGGGCCGCCCTGACAGGCCGGCATCCGCCTTTACCAATTCCGCGAGCTCTTCAAACCGACCACTGTTTCGAAACTCACGGCACGCAGCCGGAGAAGAGGGAAGCTCCGCCCCAAGCCGGCCGACTCCAATATTGAGGAGCAGCCAGCTGCAAAGAAACAGCGGTGCGGACGCGGGGCGCATACGGTTGCAGGGGGGACAGACCGAACCACACCCTACAGACACGCGGGCAGCTGAGGCGAGCCCGCGTTTTCAAACCGTCAACACCGGGAAAACAGACCGCACCAGCGGACAGGAGGAGATGCCAGCACCCGGGCTAGCGGATGACCCCCCGGCTGCTGGTCTGCAGAAACTCAAGCAAACGGTCCAATTCCGGTCCGGGGGGAAGTTCCACCTGCATCAGCTCCACGGCCTGCTGGAGGTTGAGCTTGCTGCGGTACAGGATGCGGTGAGCGTCCTTGATGAGCTTGAGAGCCTCGGCATCGAAGCCATGGCGCTCGAGTCCCACCCGGTTGATGCCTCGGATCACAGCCGGATTTCCGTCGGCGATCATAAACGGCGGCACGTCCTGCACGATCTTGGAACAGCCCCCGGTGATGGCGTGTGCTCCGATGCGGCAGAATTGATGCACCGCAGTCAGTCCGCCAATGATCGCGTGGTCGCCGACTTCCACGTGTCCGGCAATGGTGCCGTTGTTGGAGAAAATAACGTGGTCCCCGACGGTGCAGTCATGCGCCACGTGGCTGTAGGCGAGGAAGTTTCCCCCGCTGCCAATCCGCGTGTAGGAACCGGGTGCGGTTCCCCTGTTGACGGTCACAAACTCACGGAAGTTGTTGGCCGAGCCGATTTCCAGATAAGTGGGCTCGCCCGCGTATTTGAGGTCCTGGGTTTGCTGCCCGATGGAGCAAAACGAGAAAAAGCGGTTGTGCGCGCCCACGCGGGACGGACCCATGAGAGTGACGTGGTTCTGAAGCCAGCAGCCTTCCCCAAGTTGGACGCCCTCACCAAGGACGCAATACGGCCCGACCTCGCATCCGGGCCCCATCTGGACGGAGGGATGAACTACGGCAGTGGGATGGATGTTCACAAGGCTCACTGGTCCACCATCCCAAACATGAGGTCCGCCTCCGAGACGACCTCTTGGTTCACAAAACAGCGGGCGCGCGCCTTGGCGATGTTGCGCTTTTGCTGCAAGAGTTCGACCTCGATAAAGAGGGTGTCGCCCGGGACGACTGGTTTGCGGAACTTGACGGAGTCGGCGCTCATGAAATAACCGATGCGGCCCGCGTTGCCGGGCTTGTTGAGCATCAAAATGCTCCCCACCTGCGCCATGGCCTCGAGCTGGAGAACGCCTGGCATGATGGGCTGTCCGGGAAAGTGGCCCTGGAAGAAAGGCTCGTTGATGCTGACCGACTTGACCCCCGTGCACTGGGTGTCCCCGCTGAAGCTTACGATGCGGTCCACCATCAGGAACGGGTAGCGGTGGGGCAGAAGTTTCATGACATCGTTGATGTCCATGACGGAGCCACCCTTGGGGGTGACCACCGGAGGCACCATCGCCATCGCCTTGGCAAACTGCTTTGCGACGGCCCGAGTCATTTCCGCGTTGGGGCCGTGCCCAGGCTTGATCGCGATCAGGTGCCCCTTGATGTAGCGGCCGAAGAGCGCCAGGTCTCCGATGATATCGAGCACCTTGTGGCGGACAAATTCATCAGGGAAGCGCACGGGCTCGCGGCTCAAAATGGAGTCGCCCTTGACGACGACGGCATTCTCCAGGCTACCGCCCTTGATGAGGCCTTTTTCCAGGAGGGGTTTGACGTCCTCGTAGAAGACGAAGGTCCGTGCGGGGGCGATCTCCTTTTC
>CANJYI010000228.1 GCA_947478975.1 Chthoniobacteraceae bacterium | reverse complement strand
CGAGCACATGGTGCGTGTGCCCCTCCAGGCTGCGCACCACACTGAGCTTCTCCACATCAATCACACGGGCCGCCTTGTCCGCACCGCCCGAAAGCAGCGTCTTGCCATCTGGGGAAAAGCAAAGACCCAAGATCGTGTCAGAGTGAATGCCGACGGCCTTGCGGGGCGGCGCGTCGAGCGCGGCAGTACGCCACAGAAGCACGTCTCCTTCGCGGGAGGGCTCGCCCGATCCCGCCGCAAAAACGGATCCATCGGGGCTGAACGCCAGCGCGGTGACCCGGTCGCGAAGCACCTCCGCGGAAGCCCCGTCCCCAAGGGTTTTCTTGAGCACCCATTTCTCGGAACGGTTCCATGTCCATGTCGTTCCATCCTCGCTCAGAGCAAGAATGCCCTCCCCAGCTGTCACGCCCAAGGCGCGGACCGCCCCTTTTTCACGCGGCTCCCCGAACCAGCCCACCAGCGCCCCCAATTCCAAAGAACGCACATGCACCACCCCGTTTGCGAGACCCACTAACAGGGGTCCCTGAGGCCCAACCAACTTCAGCGAGGTCACCGCCGGCGCAGCGTCCGCGAGTTTGCGGGCTTTTTCCAGTTGGGCAGCGGCTGTGACTTTGCCCGCCTCCTGAACCGTGGCCGCGGTCTTTGCCTTTGCCACGGCCTCCGTGGACTCCTTCTCCTCCGTTTTGGAGAGCTCCAGCTCGCTTTCAGCCAAAACCTTTGCCCGCTCCGCCTTCTCCAAATCCATGGCGGCTACAGTCTTTTTCTTCTCAGCTGCATCCAAAGCATCCGCAGCAGTCTTTCGGGCGGTTTCCTTCGCCTTTTGGGCTGTGGTCGCAGCTTCCAGCGCCTTCGCGCTCTCGGAGCGTACGCGCTCATTCTCGGCCAATACCTCGGGGGCAGTCGCCGCATCCGCCTTGGCCTTGGCTGCCTTTTCAGTGGCAGAGGTGGCGGCTGCCTGGGCTGCCTTGAGAGCCGTCTCGGCGGCGGTAAAATTTATTTCGGCCTCCGTAGCCGTCTTCTTGGCAGCCTCGAGAGGAGCGGCGGAGTCGGCGACACCCTTCTGTTTGGCCTCCAGATCCTTGGCCTTCACTGGAATAGAATCCGCTGTTTTCTTGAGCCGGTCCTTGGCCGAAGTCAGCCCCTTTTCAGCCTCGGCAAGCAGCTCCTTCCGGTAGGCCAGGGTCCCCTCCTCCATCTCCATAGCTCTTTTTGCGTCCTCCTGCTCCTTTTGCGCCCCAGGGTCGCCCTTGACGGTGGCCAGAATTTTACCGGCCCGGTCGAACACGCGGACAGTCGCGTCCGGACCCGCCACCGCGACGCGCGCTGCGTCGGACGAAAACGCGAGCAGGGACGCAGCCACCGGCGCCTTGATTTTGACGGCGGCATCGGGTTGCGCTCCCTCCCAGATCCACACGGTTCCGTCTGCGCACCCCACCGCCAGTTTGGCATCGTGCGCCTCGAGGGAAACCGCCTCCGCGGGCAAGCCCTTGCGCTCACCAAGGGCCGCCCCGGAAAGGGCGTCCCATTCACGGACCACCGCATCCCCACCCGCGGTATACAGGCCCTTGCCGTCCGCCCTCCAGGCGAGGGATTTGCCATCCATAGGCAAGTCAGCAGCGAACACAATCCGGCCGTCTGCGCGGTTCCAAACCGTCAGCCGCTTTTGCCCGCCCAGAACCGCAAGCGCTGAAGCGTCTGCACTCCAGACGAGGCCCGTGCAGGCGCCCTGGACGCCGGTGTCCCGAAACGGTGCGTCGGGCTTGCCCAACTCCCGCACTTTGAGAGTTGCCCCGTCACCAACCGCAATCCAGCGCCCGTCCGGAGAGATGGAGTGGAGGCCAGCAGGGTGCTGTATCCCGCGGGCGGGCCGGGCCTGTTCACGCTGCCACATCTTGATTTCTCGGAAGCCGCCCGAGACCAAGGTCCGGCCATCGGGAGAAAAGACCAGCGACTGCACCTGGTCTTGGTGCGCCTGCGCGCGAAAAAGCAGGGCGGAGGTGGCTGTCTGGTAGACTGAAATTTCACTTCCTCTCGAACAGGCAGCCAACTCGCCGTCGGCAGAGGACGCCACTGCGAGAATGGACTTCAATTGCGAAGGCAGGGGCCGCCACTTCAATTCCTGCACCCTCGCGCGGCCGGCCTTGGCCCCCAGCTCGATCCAGCGCTGCAGCGTCCCGATCTGGGCTGGCGTGAGGTTTTTGGCCTTCACCTTGTTGTCCCTGGGCGGCATGGCGGAATCGGGGTCCTCGTGGGTGCATGCCTTCAAAAGAAGACTATCTTTGGGCTTTCCCGGCACCACCGACGGGCCTGAGTCCCCGCCCTTGAGAATGGCCTCGGGCGTTTCCAAATTCAGTCCGCCCTTGTGGGTGGACTTGCTGTGGCAAGACACACAATTGTCGCTCAAAAAGGGAAAAACATCCGACTCAAAGCTGGCTGCTTTGTCCTTGGACAACTGTTCGACGGGGATCACCGCAGCAAACGCAGGAAGACTCCACAACGAGAAAAGGCTCAAAAGCCTGCCCCTCCGGCGACTCGCTTGAAATGCCCCAATTGCAGACACACCTGCGGATCCAGCGCTTCGGGGGGAGAAACTTTTGCGGTTCATGGGAAATTATTTTGCGGCCGGTGCCGGTGTGGCAGCGGCGGGTTCCTTGGCGGGCGCAGGCACTGGCGCGGGAGTCGGCTTGGGAGCCGGCGCGCGCACCACAAGTTGGACAGGAGAAGAGTAAGCCGTGATGGTCACGTCACGCCCGGAGACCTTCGCCTTCGACTGGGTGGTGAAATAGGCGGTGTGGCTGCCCGGCGGAAGTTTCAGGGCAGCCAAGTCCAGCGCCACCTTGACGTGCTCGGCCTTGGCATCCGCATCAACTTCCTTGACGGTTTCAGCACCCGCAAAGCCGGCGGTCTTGATCTTGAGCACCTCCTTGAAATCCGCGCTTCGGCTAACGCGCAGGGCAACCTCCACCTTCGCACCAGCCTCCACCTCCATTGGTTCCCTCGCCTCCGGAGTCAGCGCCAACGGGGCGGCGGTGGCACTGGTGGCAACAACAATCCCCTCGCCCCGGGTGAGGCGCATTTCGCCCACGCCGGTGCTGTAGTCGGGCACCACCCACCGGGCGGTCGCCCCGCGTGCCACGCTCTGAATCTTACCATCTTCGCTTCTTCCTGTGATGCGGACCTGAGACACATTTCGGGAGGCGCCCGCCTCTGTAAGCAGGAGCAGCACGCCTTCGTTCTTGCCGGCCGGAATCCGCGTGGGAGCGCAAGAGACGCCCGCTGGAAGGCCCTCTGCACTGAGCAAGATCTCCTTGTCGAAGCCGTCGGTGCGCAACGCCAGCACCCGCAGCGCGGCGGTACCGCCGGCCCTCAAAACAGCGCCCCGGGGTTGAAGCAGACGGTCGTCAGCCTTCTCAATCGGCGGCTCCGTGGCTGCGACCAGGCCGAACCCAGGCTTGGCCCGGCGCAAAACAAGCGAGTACGCGGCCCCCAGTCCGGGGCGGGCTACTCCCGAGAGGTCGGACAAGAAAAGCGTGTGCTTTCCGTCCTCCTTGACCTCAAAGCGCAGGGCTGCGTCGTTGTGCAGAGTGCTCAACCGAGGGCCGCCTGCGTTGAGATCCGGGCCGTAAGCCTCCGCCAAGTGTGTACCGTCCTTGGTGAGACGCAGGAAGGAGTTGGCCGAACCAAAACCGAGCCGCTGGGAAAAGACCTCAGCCACCAGCACGTCGCCCTTCTTGGCCTCAAAATCCAGCGGCACCCCTTGGAGCCTCTTTTCAAAGAGTCCGGAAGCCGCTCCCGGAAAGCTTAAAACCGCCGCACCCGGAGCAGGCGCCGCTTCTGTAACAGGCTTCACAGAGAGGACAGGCCCCTCCACCACAGCGAGCTCTACAGGATTGGACGCGCCCGATTCGGTGCGGTAGCGGTAGGAGAAGGTGCGCAAGCCGCTGGAAGCAGTTGCCACTGGCCCGTCGGCGCCCCCAGTTCCGGGATTCGCAGGAACGTCGAGCTGGATATCCAACTCCTCCAGAGACCTGCCATCGGCCGACTTGCTGGCTGAAGGTCTCCCTCCCTTGAAGCCCCGCCCAAGCAACACAAGGCGGTTGGCCTTGCCTGCCTCTACCGCGGAGGGAAGCACCGCCACCAGCACCGGCGACTCGTCGACAGTGAGACGGTAGTAAAAGTCCGGCCCGCCGCCAAAGGCGAGGTCCTGTACCGCCACAAGGTAAGCGCCGTCCTGAGGTGCTTCAAAATCGAGAAAGGCACACCGCTCGTTGCCCCGCAGCTTGCGGCCGGTGGGATCCATTACAAAAAAGACCGGTGTCATTTTGGAATCCAACTCCCTCGCCTGGCAGCGGACAGTGAGGCGTTGGCCCTTGCGCGCCTGGAAACGGTAATGATCCCGTCCCCCGGCGACCGTGGCTCCCTGCACAGCTCCCTTTGCCGGCAGATCCATCGGTTTTTCGCGAGAACACTCCCCCGCCTTTGGCACAGTGCTCCCCTGCCCCACATAAATCGCCCGAGGATTCGAAACACCATTGGTCCCGACGAGCCGCATGTCGTAGACGCCCTCCGGAACCCCGGGCTCGGCTTTGATCCCAAAAATCTTTTCCTTCACCAGCTTCGCGCTCAGGCCTGGATGGGAAAACCAAGCGGCATCGACGCCCTCCAGATCCACCCCGGCAATCTGAACTTCCACCTCCGCCCCGACCTGGGCGGCTGCTGGCAGGATGGAATCAAGGCGGACCAAGGGCAGATCCACTGCAAGGGCCGCCGAAAAAGAGGAGGCCGTCCAGAGAAGCGCCAACCCAAGCGATTTTCCGGATTGAACGACCGCTCCCGCCAGTCCGGATCGAAGCGACACCGATAACACGCTGTTCATAGTTTTATCTCCAAACGCCACCTTCCACACCTTGCTGAGCCAAATCAGTGGTTGAACAAGAATTCCTTGGTGTTCAACAGAGTCCAGATGAGATCCTCATAGGATTGGCGCTTGAGCTTGGGAATCTCCAGAGGCTGGCCATCCACGGGAGTGCGCGGGCGCGTGATGTGGCGCAGGGCCAACTGGGTTTCCTCCGCAAGGG
>CANJYI010000227.1 GCA_947478975.1 Chthoniobacteraceae bacterium | reverse complement strand
CTGGCGGCCGAAGTCGCCTGCGTGCTCGCCTTCAGCGCCATTCGCAACAACGACCGGGTCGGGCTGCTGCTTTTCTCCGACCACGTGGAGCTCTTCGTGCCGCCGCGTCGCGGCCGGCGGCATGCCCTGCGGGTGGTGCGTGAAATCTTGTTTTTTGAAGCCAAGGGCCGGGGTACGGATGTGGGGGGCGCCCTCGAGAAGTTCAACCGTCTCCTGCACCGGCGCAGCGTGGTGTTTCTCTTCAGCGACTTTCAGGCACCCGCCTTTGGGAAACAACTGGGAATCACCTCCCGCAGACACGACCTGGTCGCGCTCCCGCTGGTGGATCCCCGCGAGGAAACCCTCCCAGACATGGGCACCGTCCGCTTGGAGGACACCGAGACCGGGCAGCTTCTTGAAGTCGCCACCGGTTCCGCGCAGGTGCGGGAGGCTTTCGCCTCTGCGGTGCGCGCCCGCTCGGAGGCGCTCTCCTCCGAGTTGCGCAAAGCCGGGGTGGACCGGGTCATCCTGCGCACCGACTGCGACTGGCTGCCCTCTTTGCAGTCATTTTTTAAGAAACGCGAAAAGAGAGCAGGCATTGCCTCATGAGCGCCCCTTTTCCTATTCGCGGTTTTCTGGCCCAGTTGCAGGGCGCTTCCCCTCCCGGCGCCGTCCCGGCGCCGGTGGGCCCGCAAGGCTTGCCCAGTCCCCAGAGTCCGGTGAATCCGTTTGCACCTCAAGGGGATGAGTTCCGCGACATTCTGCCGCCGCTGGACGTCCCATTCTGGACCCTTGAGACCCGCGTTTTGGTTGCCATCGCCGGCCTGGCCTTGGCGTTTCTTTTCTGGAGGGCTTACCGGCGCTGGCAGCAACGACCGCTTCCTCCCGTGGCGCCGCCGGATCCCCTGAAGGTCGCGCTTGCCGCTTTGCTCCGCCTGGACGGGGCCGAGGGGAAGGCGCTGTCCGACCGCGACTTTGCCTCGGCGGTGGCCGAGGTGCTGCGTGGTTTTCTAGAGGCCCGCCACCAACTGGCAGCGCCCCGGCAGACCACCGAGGAATTTCTTGAATTGGCCGAGCGCTCCAATCGGTTTGCGCAGACGGTGCGCGAGCAGTTGCATCATTTCCTGCGCCGGTGCGACGAACTGAAGTTTGCAAAGGCCGATGCGACTGATGCGGGACGGCACGGTTTGCGGGTGCTGGCCGAGGAAATGTTGAGGGGGGCGCTTTCATGAATGCCTCCCATCTGGTCTGGGAGACGCCAGCGGCGCTCGCCCTGCTGGTGCTGCTGCCGGTGTTCGCGTGGCGCCTCGGAGCCACGGGGGGAGCGGCGGCCGTGCGCTTTCCCGGAGTCTCGCTCCTGCGCGGCGTGGGCAGGCCTGTTCGGGCCAGCTGGGGGCGGCTGCGGATCGGGCTGGTTTTGTTCGGGTGGACCGCGATGGTCGTGGCGTTGGCCCGGCCGCAATGGGCCAAGGATCTGGAGGTCGTCAAGGCTAGTGGGATCGACATTCTGATTGCTTTGGACGTCTCTCGCTCGATGCTGGCAGAGGATTTCACCATCGGCGGCAAGCGCGCCTCCCGGATCGACGCGGTCAAGCAGGTCACCGAGATGTTCATCGAGGGTCGGGCGAGCGACCGGATTGGGATGGTTGCCTTTGCCGGGCGGCCCTACCTCGTCAGTCCGCTGACGCTCAACCACGAGTGGTTGCTGGAAAATCTCAAGCGCATCAAAATTGGCATGGTCGAGGACGGCACCGCCATCGGTTCCGCGCTCGCCTCGGCCACGCGCCGCCTCGGGGACAACCCGGATGCGCACACCAAGATCATCGTGTTGCTCACCGACGGGGACAACAACGCCGGCCAGATCTCGCCAAACACGGCGGCCGAAGCGGCCCGCGCTTTGGGGATCAAAATCTACACCATCTGCGCGGGCACCCAGGGATGGGTGCCGATTCCGGTGAAGGATATGTTCGGCAACACGGTCTACCAGCAGGTGCTGGTGAGCGTGGACGAAAACCAGAGCAAGCGGGTCGCGGAAATCGGTGGCGGCAAGTTTTACCGGGCCACGGACACCAATGCGCTCAAGCAAATCTTCGAAGACATCAACGAGCTGGAAAAGGTGCCGATTGAGTCGCAGCGTTCCCGGCAGTTGCGGGAACTTTTTATCTGGCCGCTTGGGCTGGGACTTGCCTCGCTGCTGACCGCGATGCTTTGGTCGCTCAGTCTTGGAAGGAGGTTGCCATGAAGTTCGCCAATCCCGACGCATTCTGGATGCTGCTTGCAATGCCCGTGCTTGCGCTTCTTTGGTTTGCCGCCTCACGCAAGGCGCGCGTGCAGGTGCAAAAACTGGTCGCCGCGCGACTCCACGGTTTGCTGGTGGGCGAGGCGCTCGGCCGGAAATGGCGCTGGGCCCTTCTTTGTTTTGGCTTGGCGCTGGGAATCGGCGCCTGGGCGCGCCCACAGTTGGGACAGTCCACTTCCGAAACACGCGGCCGCGGCCGGGACGTGATCATCATGGTGGATGTGTCCCGCTCCATGCTGGCCACGGACATCCCACCCTCCCGCCTACAGCGTGCCAAACTCGCCGCCGAGGACCTCGTGCGCCAACTTCCCGGCGACAGGGTCGGCCTGGTCGCCTTTGCCGGATCGGCCTTTCTCCAAGCCCCCGTGACTGCTGACCACTCCGCCGTTCTCACCGCCATGCGTGAACTCGACCCCGAACTCATCCCCCTCCCGGGCACCAACATCTCCGCCGGGTTGCAATGCGTGGACGAAGCCTTCGACCGCACTGAAGGAGGCCAGCGTGCCGTGGTCCTAATCACCGACGGGGAGGATTTGGAGGCGGACTCCGTTGCGCTCGCCCGCGAGCTGAGCGGAAAGATGCGCCTGTTCACCGTGGGTGTGGGCAGTCCGGAGGGAACGGTGCTCATGGTGCCTTCCCCGCGCGGGGGAACGGAGTATATTCGGGATGACACCGGCGGCGTGGTGCAGTCCAAGCTGGACGAGGCGCGCCTGCAGGAACTTGCCGTGGCGGGCGGCGGCTTTTACACAAGGCTGGTCTCCGGTCCGGCCGAAATGCGGCGGATCGCAGTGGAGGGAATTGGCTCTATGGATGAACACGACGTGCAGGTGCAAAGCCGGACCCGGCCGATAGAACGTTACCAATGGCCGCTGGCCGCCGCCTTGCTTTCGGTGGGCGCGGCTTTGCTGGCAGGCGAAGGCGTGCGGCGCAAGGGGACGCTTGCGGCGGGCGCCGTTCTGGGGATGTTGGCGTTGTTTGCCACCCCGGCGGGGGCGGCTGTCTCGGGCAAGATGCTGTACGAAGGGGGCGACTACGCCGGAGCGCAGAAGGCCTTCACAGCGGAACTCGGTGGCCGTGGTGATTCCGCACTGCGCGCGTTTAATCTGGGGACGGCGGCATATAAAAACCAGAAGTGGCCCGAGGCGATTGAAGCCTTCGGCAAGGCACTGGCCTCCAGCGACCCCGAAATCCGCACCAAGGCTGAGTACAATCTTGCCAACACGCTGGTGCAGCAGGCCCGGCAGGGGCGCCGCGGACAAGACAACACCGCGCTGGAGCAGGCCGTTTCCCACTATGAGGAAGCCCTCCGCCGCAAGGGGGACTTTGAGGAGGCTCAGTCCAACCGGGACTTCGTAAAGAAGCTGCTTCTTGAGAAGGAAAAGCAGCAGCAGCAGAAACAGAAGGGCGGGGGGGACAAGTCGCAGAAGGACAAGAAAGAGGAGCAGGACAAAGACAAGGAGAAGGATCCTTCCGAGCAGGACAAGCAGGAGGGAGACTCCAAGGATGGTGAAAAGAAGGACGGCGAGGGAGAGGACCAGGAGGGAAAGGGCCAGAAGCAGTCCAAGGATGGGCAGTCCAAAAACGGGGAGAAGCCCGGTGAAGGCAAGAACGGCAAGGATGGAAAAGACGGCAAGGATACCGCGCAAAACGGTCAGACCCCGGAGCCTGTGGAGGAAAAGGCTGGCGAGCAGAAGGAACGCGGCGAGCTGAAGGATTCTCCTTTGGTAGACAAGCCGAACGGCAAGGATGGAAAAGACGGCAAGGAGCAGCAAGCTGAGGCCATGCAAAGCGGCCCTGCCAAAATGACCAAGGAACAGGCGACCGCCCTCATGGAGGCGCTTCGCAGCGAAGACCGGCGCGTGCAAGTCTGGGCGCCTGGCAAGCAGGAGCAGGCCCGCGAAGGGGCGCGGTCCCTGAAAACGTGGTAAATGGAGCGCCCTCTTATGGACTCGAAGTTGCGTTTTAATTTCAAGCTGGCCGCGCTGTGCTTCTGGAGTTTCTGCGCCTTGGCGGGTCTTCCGCAGCGCGTGCAGGCCGAAGTGACCGTGGGCGCCACCCTGCAGCCCGCTTCCACAAATGTGGGCGAACCCGTGCAGCTGAGCATCACCGTGAATGGTTCCCAGCGGGTGGATCAAATCCCCACGGTGGCCATCGACGGCGCTCAGGCGCAGCACATCGGCCAGAACACCCAGATCCAGCTCATCAATTCCAACCTCACGGTCTCGCTCACCAACCGCTATCTCATCAGCCCGACCCGCATCGGCGATCTGGAGATTCCCGCCATCGACGTGCTCATTGACGGGAAGCGGTACCAGACGGCCCCTCTGAAGCTCAAGGTGCTCGACGTTGGTCAGGATCCTGCCGGCAACGCCCCACCGCCTGTCGGTCCGTCTTCAGAGATCGAGCTGCCCAAGCGCCCCGTTTATGTCGGCGAATCCTTCCCCGCAGAGGTGCGGTTGCTCGTCCCCAGTGAAATCCGCTGGCGCATCGAACGGATGCCGGAGTTTGAGACCGACGCCTTCACCAAGACCCCCTTCCAGCAACCCCAGCAGCGTCAGGAAAAACGCGACGGCAAGGATTGGGAGGTCTGCAATTTCCGGACCACTCTGACCGCCATTAAGAGCGGTACCGTGCCCTTGGGACCCCTGACCTTCAACATCCAGGCGGCCATGCCCAAAAAGAAAGTCAACAACGCCGCCAATCCCCTCGGCGCCTTCTTTGACGGCTTTCCCTTCGACAACCAGCCCGCCACCCTTCAGGAACGCAAGATCGTCCTTCCCCAGCAGATGGTTGAAATTCGCGAGCTTCCCTCTGAAAACAAGCCGGATACTTTCCGTGGCGCAAT